>CANFYD010000176.1 GCA_947450745.1 Burkholderiales bacterium | reverse complement strand
GGAGCCGGCACCGCGTTGGCCGCCGGGGCCGCCTGCGCCGTTCGCTCCGCTTGCTGTTCACGCGTGCGCAGCCACCAGGCCAGATAGCCCATGCCGCCGGAAATCAACAGGAACACCAGATGCGGCATGCCGGGGATCAAGCCCAGCAGGCCGATCACGCCGGAGGTGATGGCCAGCGCCTTGACCGAGCCAAAGACCTGGCGGCCGATCTGGCTGCCGATGTCTTTGTCGGTGCCCACACGCGACACCACCATCGCCGCTGCCACCGAGATCAGCAGCGCCGGGATCTGCGCCACCAGTGCATCACCGACCGCCAGCAGCACATAGGTGTCGGCCGACTGCCCGGCGCTCAAGCCGTGCTGAGCCACGCCGATGATGAAGCCGCCGATGATGTTGATGACCAGAATCAGCATGCCGGCGACCGCGTCGCCGCGCACAAATTTGCTCGCGCCGTCCATCGACCCGAAGAAGTCCGCCTCGTCGCCCAGCTCGACGCGGCGGCGTTTGGCCTCCTTTTCGTCGATCAGGCCGGCGTTCAAGTCGGCGTCCACCGCCATCTGTTTGCCCGGCATCGCGTCCAAGGTGAAGCGCGCGCCAACTTCGGCAATGCGCTCGGCACCCTTGGTGACCACGATGAAGTTGATCACCACCAGAATCGCAAAAACGATCAAGCCGACGGCGAAGTTGCCGCCGATCAGGAAATGTCCGAACGACTCGATCACCTTGCCGGCCGCGCCGGTGCCGGTGTGGCCTTCCAGCAAAACGACGCGGGTAGAAGCCACGTTCAGCGACAAGCGCATCAGCGTGGCCAGCAGCAGCACCGACGGGAAGGCCGCAAAGTCCAGCGGCCGCACCATTTGCGCGGCCACCATCATGATCATCACGGCCAGCGCGATGTTGAAAGTGAACATCAGGTCCAGCGCAAACGGCGGCAGCGGCAGCACCATCATCGCCAGGATCAGGATCACTGCCAGCGGCGCGCCCATCGCGCTCAACAGCGCGGCGCGCGGGCCGAACAGGGCTTGCAGCTGGGCGATCAGGGCGTTCATTTGCTGCCGCTTTCGTCGTTCAGCTCGTCATTCAAGGCGTCATCCAGCGCTTGGCGCGCGCCCGGCTGGTTGTGAGGGTCCAGTTCCGGCGGCACGGCGGGTACCGGCATGACCGGCTTGGTGCCGTGGTTGGCCACGGCCATCTTCAACTGATACACATAAGCCAGCACCTGCGCCACGGCGGCAAACAGGGCGGCGGGGATTTCACGGTCCACCTCGGCATGGGCATAGAGCGCACGAGCCAGCATCGGCGACTCCAGCACCGGCACCTTGGCGCCCTGCGCCAGCTCACGAATCTTCAGCGCCAGCAGGTCGGCTCCCTTGGCCACCACGCGTGGTGCGGCCATGCTCGCGTCGTCGTATTTCAGCGCCACCGCGTAGTGGGTCGGGTTCATCACCACCAGGTCGGCCTCGGGCACGGCGGCCAGCATGCGGCGCTTGGCCATCTCGCGCATCTTGGCGCGCATGCGACCCTTCATCTCGGCATTGCCCTCGGCCTCCTTCATTTCCTGCTTCACTTCTTCGCGCGTCATGCGCATGCGGCGCATGTAGAGCTGGCGCTGCAACGGCATATCAATCGCGGCAAACAGGGCCAGCGCAATCCCCAGCAACACCATCCCGCCCATCAATTGCTGGCAAGCAAAGGCCAGCGCAGCGGGCAACGGCACCGTCATGATGGTGATGTAAGCGGCCATGCGGTCCTTCATCACCATCGCACCCACCACCGCCAGCACCAGGGCCAGCACCACTGCCTTCAAGGCTTGGCCGGCACCTTGGCCGCTGAACAGGCGAGCGATGCCGGGCAGCGGGTTCAGGTGCGAGAACTTCGGCGTCAGCGGCTTCATCGTCCAGTTCCAGCCGCCCGAGGCGATGTTGCTGGCCAAGGCCACCAGAATGAAGAAAGCGCTCATCGGCAGAAATATCCACATGAAACTCTGCGTCAGCTCCCACAGGCGCTCGGCCATGAAGTCGGGGCGGGACAACTTGGCTGCATCGAAGCGCAGCGACTCGGTCAGCAGGTGCTGCAGCGCCTCGGCAATCGGCGGGCCGCCCGCGCTGAGCAGCACGCCACCGGCCACCATCATGGCGAAGTGGGCCAGATCGCGGGAACGCGGCAGCTGGCCGTCGGCCCGCGATCTTTCGATCTTCTTGGCTGAGGCCGGTAGATTTCTGTCCTGTGCGTCTTGGTCGGCCATGGCTGTCGGTGCGGGGAGCTGCTCTCAAAGCGCGAGCTATTCCACTCGTCCATCCATTGTTGGCGGCTCGGCCGAAAACTTGAGCGAGATAAGAGCGGTGAAACAGGCCGACTTCGGCCTGACAACAGTGGCCGGACTCAAACGGCCGGGCAAAAAATGCGGCCATTGACAGCCATGCCAGCCGCTGCAGACGCGGGGCCATGGGTAGGCGGCAAATAGGCTGAAAGAGTAAGACCACCCACTTTCGGGCGATCAACGCACAAATAGACAATACACCGCCATTTATCAAGGTTACTTTTACGAGCCAAGCGCACGGGATTATAAAAAAACCGAGCACAAATAGACGCTTGTGCGAATGCTGCTGATAAATTCGGGTTTTTAAGTTTCACAAAAAATACAATAAAGAAACGAAATATTCATTTTCGAATAAATAACTTCAATACCCCCCGTACGCCCTCGCTCCTGTTGATGCCCAAATTGCTACACAAGCCCAGCCCGCCACTGCTGCCCATGCTCGGACTGCTGGGCATCTACCTGTTGTTGGCGCAACTGATGACGTTCGAGTTCCCGGGCAACCGGGCGGTCGGGTTTCTGTGGCTGAGCAGCGGCCCGGCCTTGGCCGCCGTGCTGCTGCGGGACTACCGCTTCCTGGCCCCCGTCTTTTTGGGCGCCCTGCTCGGCGACTTGCTGATCTCCAACCCCTTGAGCTTTGCCTTGCTCGACGCCAGCCGCCACACGGTAATGATTTTTCTGGGCGCTTGGGTGCTGAAGCGGCAAGACGGCTTTGACGCTGGCCTCGAAAGGCTGCAGGACTTCTTGCATTTGCTCGCGGTGGCCCTGGTCTGCGGCTTGTTTGTGGCCTTGGCCGCCCCGCTGATTGAATGGCTCAGCGGCAAGGCAGGGCAGTTCAGCTTTGACCAACGCTGGACCGGCCACATTCTGGGCATTGCGGTGCTCACGCCGCTGGTGCTGGTGTGGCGGCAACTGCCCCGGCACTGGGCCGCGCCGCGCGTCGCGGCAGAGGCCACGCTGGTCATAGGCCTGTCCGCAGCGGTCGGGCAGGTGGTGTTTTTGGGCTGGCAGCCTGCAGCGCTGGGCGCTATTGCGCAAGGCTACTGGTTATTTTTTCTGATCGGCTGGGCCGCCATTCGGCTCGGGCCCCACGGCGCGACGCTGGTTGCCAGCGTGGCCGCCACGCAAGGCTTGCTGGGCGCTCAGCAAGATATTGGTTTCTTCTCATCCAATTTCAGCGGCAACAAACTAGATAACTACTTCTTTTATACCCTGAGCCTGGCCGTGGTCGGTATGGCGCTGGCCACTTACATCAGCGAACTGAAAGCCAAGCAAGCGCTGTTGCGTGAGAGCCTGGGCACCTTGCGCAATTTTTTAGAAACCACGCTGGACGGTTTTTGGCGGGTTGACTTTCAAGGTCACATCATTGAAGTCAACGCGGCTTATTGCAAGCAATCTGGTTATTCGCGCAGCGAGCTGATTGAAAAACATATTTCTGATTTTGATGCCAGCTTGAGCCCGGCCGAGATCTCGTATCACATCCAAGGTATTGCGCACAACGGCCGCAATCTGTTTGAAACCACCCATCGCCGTAAAGACGGTTCGATCTGGCATATTGAAATCAGTGCCACCTGCCAAAATCCGGCCACCGGCGAGTTATTCGTCGTCCTGCGCGACATCACCGAGCGCACCCAGCGCGAGGCCCAACTGCGCCAAACCCAAGACCGCTTGTCGCTGGCTCAGCAGGCGTCCAGTTCCGGCCTGTGGGACCTGGACCTGGCCCGTGGCCTCATTTCCTGGTCACCGGAATGCCTCGCCTTGCTGGGGCTGAAGCTCACGCCGGACGGCGAACAACCGGGCCTCAAGGACTGGCTCAGCGTCATTCACCCGGATGACCAAGCCACTGCCAAGCAGACGGTGGAGGCAGCGATTCGAGACCAAGCGACGCTGTTCTGTGAATACCGCATCGTCTTGTCCGACGGGACCGAGCGCTGGATCGGGGCCTACGGTGATTGCGTGAACGACGCTCAAGGCCAAGCTCGGCACCTGTTCGGCATCTGCATCGACATCAGCCCGCAAAAGAAGGCGCAAAGCCAGCTGGCCGAGGGCGAGGTCTTCAACCTGGCCATTTTGAACTCGCTCAGCGCCAAGATCGCGGTGCTGGACGCGGCCGGGGTGATCGTGACCGTCAACGACGCTTGGTTGGCCACGGAGAACGAAGACAAGCCGGCGGCTGAGCCGCTCACACCCACTCGGCTGCTCGTCCATGATTTTGTAGGCGTCGACTACTTGCAAGTTTGCCAACTCGGCCACGCGCAAGCTGACACTGAAGAATCAAATATTGCCCGGCAGGCTTACCACGGTATCTCGGCGGTGCTGGCCGGCCGACTGCCGAGTTTTCATCTGGAATACCCCTGCAAAACAAACCAGCAACATTATTGGTTTGTGATGAGCGTCACGCCGTTGATTTCCGGCACGCGCGGGGTGGTTGTTGCGCATGTGGACATCACCTCACTCAAACAAGCGCAAACCGAGTTGAATGCCTCGCAAGAACTGCTGCAGTCGGTGGTAGAGCACATGCCGGCCGGGGTGTTCTGGAAGGACCAGGACTTTCGCTTCCTCGGTTGCAACACGCAGTTTGCGCATGATGTCGGTTATGCACGCAAAGAAGACATCGTCGGTAAAACCGATTTCGAATTGGTCGATTCGGCCAGAGCCGAGTTCTATCGCAGAGATGATCAAGCGGTGCTGCTGGCACAAATACCCAAACTGGACCTTGAAATCCCCACCCTGACACCCGAAGGCCGGCCGATCTGGCTGAACAGCTCCAAGGTGGCGCTGCGCAATGACGCGGATCAGGTGGTCGGCATTCTGGGCATGTACACCGACATCACCGAGAAGAAACAACACAGTCTGGAATTGGAGCAGCACCGCAACCACCTGGAAGAGCTGGTCAAGCGGCGCACGGTGGACCTGAGCGCGGCACGCGATACGGCGGAAGCGGCGAATCGCAGCAAGGCCGACTTCCTGGCCAATATGAGCCACGAAATCCGCTCGCCGTTGAACGCCATCTTGGGGCTGGCCTATTTGCTGGAGCAAGCCAACCTGCAGCTGGCGGCGCAGACCATGGTGCGCAAGATCCGTTCGTCCGGGCGCTTGCTGCTGAGCCTGATCACCGACATTCTGGATGTCTCCAAAATCGAAGCCGGCCAGATGGTGCTGGAACAAGCGCCGTTTCACCTGCACGACGTGATCGACAACCTGGCGGTGGCGCTGGGCGTGACGGTGGGCGAGAAGAACATCGAGCTGATCATTCACCCGCTGCCGGCCGGCGTTGCTAACGTGCTGGGCGACGCCTTGCGGCTGGAGCAGGTGCTGGTCAACTTGTGCAGTAACGCGATCAAGTTCACGCCGGCCGGCCGAGTCGAATTGCATACCGACCTGATATCGCAAGACAAACATGGCCTGACCTGGCTGCGTTTTCGCGTGCTCGACACCGGCATCGGCATTGCGCCGGACAAGCAAGGCGATATCTTTGCCGCGTTCACGCAGGCGGACAGCTCCACCACCCGCCGCTTTGGGGGCTCCGGCCTGGGCTTGACGATTTGCCGGCAACTGGTGAATTTGATGGGCGGCGAAATCGGCCTGACCAGCAACTTGGGCCAGGGCAGCGAATTCTGGTTCACGCTGCCGCTTCAAACACTCGCCGACGTCAGTTTTTCATCGCCGCCGATGGCACAGGTCGATGCCCTGATCGCCGACGACAGCGAAATAGCCTTGAAGGCCATCAGCAGCGTGGCCCAAGGCTTAGGCTGGCAGGTGAAAGAAGCCAACTCCGGGGCCGATGTGGTGGCCCAGGTGCTGGCCCGCAAGAGCGGCGAATGCCCCGACGTGGTGGTGCTGGATTGGCAAATGCCCGGCATGGACGGACTGGCCGCCGCGCGCGCCATTCGCGCGGGCGTGCCGCCGCATGAATGCCCGATCGTCATCATGGCCACCGCCTATTCGCTCAGCGCGCTGGCCGCCCTGCCGGGTGCCGATCAGGTCGACTCCATCCTGCACAAGCCGGTCACGGCGTCTGGATTGTTCAATGCCGTGATGGAAGCGCAGCAGCGGCGCGCCAAGTCCGCCGGCCTGCTGCCCCAGCCGGAGCAAGCGTCCCGCCAAGGCCTGTCGGGCATCCGCTTGCTGGTGGTGGACGACAACGAGATGAACCGCGAGCTGGCGCAGTCTGTGTTTGCCAGCCAGGGCGCCTCGGTCGCCTTGGCGGTGGACGGTCAAGATGCGCTCGATTGGCTGCTGGCCCATCCGCTGGACGTCGACCTGGTGTTGATGGACGTGCAAATGCCGGTGTTGGACGGCCTGGAAGCGACCCGCCGCTTGCGCAAACTGCCGCAATTCGACGGCCTGCCCATCGTGGCGCTGACGGCCGGGGCCTTCAAATCGCAAGAAGACGCCGCACGCGCAGCCGGCATGGCGCACTTCATCAGCAAGCCGTTCGATGTGCCGGCCACCGTGGCGCTGATCCAGCGCCTGCGTCGCCCGCGCGCTGACAGCGCCACGCTGCCGGCCTTGCCGGACGACACAGCGTTGCCGTTGCCGTTGCTGTCACCGATTCAGGCCAGCGCGGTCGGCTTGGCGGCACCCCAGGGCATAGACACCCAAGTGCTGAATGTCGCCCAGGGGCTGCAGCTCTGGAACGACGAGGCGATCTACCGGGCCTATTTACGCCGCTTTGTGGACAGCTACAGCCACGCCGCCGCCGACCTGAACCGCTGCCTGGGCGCCGGTGACAGCGCCGCCGCCGCCTCGCTGGCGCACAAGCTGACCGGTGTTGCCGCCAACTTGGCGCTGCCGGACACCCGGCGGCTGGCCAGTGAGCTGGAACAGTTGGTGGTCACGCAAGGCGAGCCGGCGCAAGTGCAGGGCCAAGTGCTGGCACTGGCCCACGCGCTGGAAGCGGCCGTGGCAGCCGTCAACCGCTACGCGCCAGCCGCCCTTCCTGCGCCTTTGGCAGCGCGGGCCGAGCCGGGCGCGCCGGGTGATGAGCAAGCCGTCGCTGCGGGCGACACCGCCAGCGCTGATTTGGCCGTCAAGCTTGAACTGCAG
>CANFYD010000175.1 GCA_947450745.1 Burkholderiales bacterium | reverse complement strand
CGGCACGCCCGGCGTGCGCCTCAAGATGGTCGGGACGACCCGGGGCGACGGCACGGTGACCTGGGATTCCGGCCGCATCGGCGGGGTGGGCCGCTATTACTACTTGCCGGCCGCGCATGGCGATCTGTTGTCGACGCAAGCCTATTTTTCGGCGCTGGCCGATCTGCTCGTCAGCGGCTCGACGATTCGTCTCCAGCAGCAGCCGCCGTCCACGCGGGCGATCGAGCAACCGATGCCGGTCAGCTACGACGCCGGCCCACCCACCGCCGACGACCCCGATGCGGTGCTGCGCGGCTTGATGGGCGGCTCGGCGCGCAACCGCGTGCCGCCGCGCACCAAGCGCCGGCTGGAGGTGGTGGTGAAGGCGATGGACCTGCGCTTCCTGTCCCAACCGATCCTGGTCGGGCATTACGAAAACGACCCGATTGCCGCCGCCGAGGCCTTGATCGACCGGGAGTTGCTGGACCACGATCTGAGCGACCGGCACAGCTTGGGCTTGTATGCCGGGCCGCGCGGCAGCGCCACCGTGGTGTTGCGGGTGCCTGGTGCGTTTGAGCGTGAGCGCGGTTGTCTCAGCGGGGCCATCGTGACCGGCCTGGGCAGTTATGACCGCACGCTCAGCCCGTCCGACCTGACCGATGCGGTGCGCACCGGCGCCTTGCGCTATCTGCTGCAAGTGATCGACGTGCTGGGCAAGGGCGACCGCGAGCTGCCGCTGGCGACGCTGCTGCTGGGTTACAACTCGTCGGCCAATTTGACCGTGGGGGCGTCGGTGGAGGCGCTGGTGCGCGGCGTGATGGACGCCAACGCCAAGTTCTTTTCGACCACGCGTTTGAACATCCGCATTGCCCGGCTCGACATCGTCGAGCTCTACCTCGACACCGCCATCAGCGCCGCCTACGCCCTGCGCCAGCTTGGCAGCCAGTTGTCCACACAGGCCGAAAAGCAGGGCACGGCCTTGATCTGCCGGGGCGAGCTGGAGCAGGGCGAAGGCGTGCGCCAGCGCTTGTTCGACAGCGGCGGTGCCAGCTATTGGCCTCGCCTGATCATCACCGACGCCGACCGCAATATCGACAACGACGCGCCTGAACGCCCGCTCGTTGCCAATGCGGCCGGCTTGCCCGGTGCGACAGCCGCCGCCCCGGTGGCCGACCGCTTGCGCTTTTTGTATGTCGGCCAGCGCGCCCGTGCCGAGTCGGTGGCGCTGCAGCGTCAGCCCGGCTTGATCGAGCGCTTGGTGGCGCAGCAGATCGGCAACCCGATCTGGAACGAGGACTTCGGCCGCATGCTGTTCCAGTTGATGGTGCCGCACGACTTCAAAGATGCGGCCCGCGAGCTCGACCGTGTCGTGCTGGTGGTGGACAGCTATACCGCTAACCTGCCCTGGGAGCTGATGCTGGCCGACGACCCGGAGCGCCCGAGCGAGGAGAAGATGCCGCTGGCCCTGCGCACTGCGGTGGTCAGGCAACTGGCGTCACCGCGCTTTCGCACCCATGTCCACCAGGGCACGCGGCGCAACGCCCTGGTGATTGCCAATCCGTCGGTGGCCGGTTTCACCCAGGCCTTTCCGGTCATCAACGGCCAGCCCAGCCAAACCCCGCCCGACCTGCCCGGCGCGCAGGCGGAGGGGCAAGCTACCGCCGAGTTGATGACGGCGATGGGTTATGCGGTCGAGCCGCTGACCGAGAACTACTTCACCGCTTGCGACGTGCTGGCCAAGCTCTACGCCAAACCGTGGCGGCTGCTGCATATCTCCGCCCACGGCGTGTTCGACCTGATGCATGCCGACGGCCGCTGCCGCAGCGGCGTGCTGTTGTCGGGCGGCCTGCTGATCACCGCCGCCGAGATCGCGGCGATGGAAACGGTGCCCGAGCTGGTGTTCTTGAATTGCTGCCACTTGGGGCAAGTGGACGCTGGCAGCAGCCACAACAAATTGGCCGCCAGCGTGGCGCGCGAGTTGATTGAAATCGGCGTGCGCTGCGTCATCGTGGCGGGCTGGGCCGTCAACGACCAATCGGCCAAATTGTTCGGTCAAGTTTTTTATCAGCAACTGCTGCAGCGCCGCCAACCGTTCGGCGATGCCGTCTTCACCGCCCGTCAAGAGGTCTGGCGGAATCACCCGGACGACATCACCTGGGGCGCTTTCCAGGCCTACGGTGAGCCCGGTTGGCTGGCCGAGCCGGCCACCGATGGTGCCCGCATCGAGGGGGCTGGCAGCTTGTATGTGTCGGCCGATGAAATGCTGGACGAGTTGGCCCGCATGCGCGGCGACTTGGCGCGGCGGCGCGACTACCTCAGCGCGCGCGATTTATCCGCCCAGGTGGACAGGCTGGCGCAATCGCTGCAGCAGCGTTGCCCGCCCGGCTGGCAGCAGTTGCCGCAAATGCAGTCGGCGCTGGGCAGCACATGGTTGGAGCTGGGCCAACTGGAACGGGCCCGCGACGCGCTGCTGGGTGCGGTGCAGGCAGTGGATTTGAGCGGCAGCGTGCCGATCTCCGACATCGAAAAACTGATCGATGTGGAATCCCGACTGGGCGAGAGCCGCGCGATGACTGCCCTTTCCGGCGCGGCCCCGCTGGATGCAGAGTTGAGCGCTGCGGAAGCCTTGATCGACCTGGCCCTGAAACGGCTGGACGGCTTGGATGCGCTGGTGGCGAACAGCGTCAGCGTTGCCGTAAGCGCGAACGTGAACGCGAACGTGAATGACAACGCCCACGCCCACGCCGCGCCAGCACCCGCCGCGCACCGCGAGCGCAGCGCCCTGCGGGGCAGCGCCTGGCAGCGCAAGGCCAGTCTGCAAGCGCGGCTGTTGCTGAGCGGGCACTTGGGTGCGGCCGACGGTGAGCCGGCTCGCCAAGCCACTGCCCAGATGCAGGCCAGCTTGCAAAACAGCATTGCCGCGTATCACGCCGGTGAAGGCCAGCCCGGCAGTGCCTCGTTCAGCCCTTGCCTGGCGCTGTACCGCTTGGCACTCGACTCGCTGACGGTCTGGGAGCCCTCCAACCTGCAAGATGCGGCGATCGAGCTGGCGCAGCAATGCCGGCGCAGCGCCGAGCAGAGCTTCACGCTCGACTCCAACCCGTTTGACGCCTTGCTGCAGCCGGAGGCCTTGCTGGTGGAACGCTTGTTGGATGGCAAGCTGGGCCTGCCCGGTGACGAGGGCCGCAGGTGGCTGGAAGACTTGGCGCGTGCCTACGCCGATGCGCTGAACAACGTCAACGTCAGGCCGTCGCAACTGGAAGCCATCGTCGCCCGTATCGAGCTGTTGTCGCGCTTCCAGGACGCCTTGTCGCTGACCCAGCCGGCCGATTCCGAGCAAGCCCGCACGGCGAGCCGTCTGGCTGACTTGGCCGCTGGCTTGCTGCCCGGCCGCCTGCTGCGCAGCGACCGGCCGCCCCCGCTGGAGCCCTCGCCGTCAGCGCCGCACATCAAAGCCGCAGCGAAGGCAGCGGTGGCGGGCCGGCGCGGCGGACGGGCGACAAAGTAGCGGGACGGATCAGGCCTGCCGAAAAAGAATCGGCGCGTGTTGCCGAGCATTGATGCGCAAAGCAAGGATCGAGCAGAACGGCAGAACGGCAGAACGGCAGAGCGGCAGAGCGGCAAAACTGTATACACTTCCGCCCACAAGTCGCAGCGGCGCGATGCGCGGGTTCATGCCGAAAGGGTGGGGCCGGGCTGATCAGCGCGACAAGTCTTGCAGCTCAGAGCGCCCGCGGTGGTGAGCAGCATATTGGGAACTGTGATGCCTCACTTCCGCGCCGAGTCTTCTCCGCTGACCGCCTGCTTGCGGTGCCACGACGTGCCGCCTTCCGTCGCTCCGGCCGATCAAGTCGCGCAAACCGCTCAGGCCGCTGAAGCTGCTGGGGCCGTCTGATGGAAGCCTATTTGCTCGATTGGGCCAACCTGCTGTTGCGCTGGCTGCATGTGATTGTCGGCATCGCCTGGATTGGCGCGTCGTTCTACTTCGTCTGGCTGGACAACCATTTGGTCAAGCCCGAATCGGCCGAGCTGAAGGCCAAGGGCGTGGACGGCGAGCTCTGGGCCGTGCACGGCGGGGGCTTTTACAACCCGCAGAAATACATGGTGGCGCCGCCCAACCTGCCGCAGCACCTGCACTGGTTCTACTGGGAAAGCTACTGGACCTGGATGAGCGGCTTTGCGTTGTTCGTCACGCTCTATTTGTTCAATGCCAGCACTTACCTGATCGACCGGCGCGTTTTTGACTGGAGCACGGTGGCGGGCGGCACCGCTTCGGCGATTGCGGCGGCGCTGGTGTTTTTGTCTGCCGGTTGGTTGGTTTATGACCAGATCTGCCGCCGCTTCGGCCACAAGAAAGACGGGCAGATCGGCAACGACGGTGTGGTGCTGGGCCTGATCGCGGCCTTCATCGTGCTGGCCAGTTGGGCCGCTGCCCAGTTGTTCGCCGGCCGCGCTGCGTTTTTGATCACCGGCGCCATGATCGCCACGATGATGAGCGCCAACGTGCTGGTCTGGATCATCCCCGGCCAGAAGCAGGTGATCGCCGACATGCGCGCCGGCCGGCCGGTGAACCCGGTGTTCGGTCAGCGCGGCAAGCAGCGCAGCGTCCACAACACTTATTTCACGCTGCCGGTGTTGATCGCCATGCTCAGCAACCATTACGGCATGCTTTACAGCCACGCCCACAACTGGTTGGTGCTGATCGGCTTGATGTTGGCCGGTGTGCTGATCCGCAGCTATTTCGTCAAGCGCCACAAGGGCAGCAATGCCTGGGGCCTGGTGGCAGCGGCGCTGGCGCTGCTGGCCGCTTTGATCGTCTGGATGGCACCGGCCGCGCCCAGCCCCGCGCTGGCCAACACGGCCCAGCCTGTGCCCACGCTGGCGCAGGTGCAAGCGGTGGTGGAGCAGCGCTGCGTGATGTGCCACAACGCGCAGTTGGCGCAAAAGAACATCCAGCTGCACACCGCCGCCCTGATCGAGCAGAATGCGCAGTCGCTTTATCAGCAAGCCGTGCTGCTTAAAATCATGCCGATGAACAATGCGACCGGCATCACCGACGACGAGCGCGCCCTGCTGGGCCGCTGGTTCGAGCACCGCACGGTCAAATAGCTCAGCTGCTCAGTGGGCGGCGCGGCCCAGCCCAATTTCGGATCAGGAACCAAGAAAAATCATGCCGCGCCAAGCCGAGCCGCTTCAATCGACCCGGCTGCTTCACTGTGTTGCTTTGGCGCTGCTGCTGCATGTGTGGCTGGTGCTGGTGGTGGGCACGGCGCCGAGCGGCACGGCCAAGCCGGGCGACGGCGTCTGGGGCAGTTTGAATGTGACGCTGCGCGGGCCGCAGGCTGAGCCGGGTAACGATGCGTCGGCCCTGCCTGTGCCGCCGACACCCGCCAACGCTGGCCCGGTGGGCAGCGGCCGGCAAGAGCGCTTCGGCGGAGCGGTCCGGCCGCTCAGTGCGCCCACGGAGCTGCCGAAGACGCCCGGCGCGGCGCGGCTCGGTGCCTGGAGCGACACCGCAGCCGCCGAGCCCAGACCAGCGCCTGTGCCGGTGCCCGTGCCCGTGCCCGTGCCCGTGCCAGCGCCACCTCGGCCGCTGCCGTTACCTGAACCGCCGCCGCCGCCGCCGCTGATGGCGGCCGAGCCGCTGCCTACTCCAATTCCCACTCCCACTCCCACTCCCACAGCCGCCAAGCCGGTGGAAGCGACGCCGGTCGAAAGTCGGCCGCAGCCCCGGCTGCTGTCCTTGGACGCCGCGCCCGCAGCAGCGCTGGAGCGCCTGACGTCGCCCGTGCTCAAGCCCGTCTCGCCCACGCTGCCGGCAGCGCCGGTGACGAAGTTGGAGCCCTTGCCGCAGCGCGAGTCGGTCAAGACGGCGCCCGCACCCGTACTCGCACCCGCAGCTCCAGCTCCTGTTCCAGCCCCAGCCCCAGCCCCAGCTCCTGCTCCGGCTGCTCCGCTGCTTGCGGCACCGATGAGCCTTGAAGCGATTGAGCTGAGGCCAGCGCTGCCGTCCGTGTTGCCGCCGGTGCTGGCACCGGTGCTCACCGCTGCACCACAGCCCCTGGTGGCGAAGCCGGTGGCGGTGCCAGCGGCAGCCAGGATCGCACCGCCCGAGCGCCTGCTGCCGGCCGCTGATGTCGAACTCAAGCCTCAGCCGCAACCCAAACCGGTCGCCGAGCTGGCGTCCCCCGCCCCGCCCGAGCGCTTGCCCGCACCGGCCGCCGCCGCAGCGACCACGCCCGCCACAACAGCCACAGCACCGATCGCAAGCAGTCCGGCCGCCAAGCCTGCGACCAATGCGCCGACCAACTCGTCGACCAACGCGTCGACCTTGCCTGCCAGCACCGAGGCAAGCAACGCGGCCGCCAATCCGGCGACCCACAGCGCAACGACTCGCGCAGCGGCTTCAGCGCCCAGGCCGAACGTCATCGACCCGGGTTTGCTGGGGCTAGTGCCGAGTACGCCCGGTACGCTGGGTGCACCGGATGCCGGCCCGCGGGTCGGGCAGGACGTGGCCACGCCGCCGTCCGCCTCGGCCAGTGCGCCGCGTTTGAACCTGCAATGGGTGCCGCCGCGCGGTGGTGAGCTGTCCAGTCGGGGCTCGCGCGGCGTGCTGCAACTGCTGCCGGTGCCGCCGGAGCACAAGTCCAAGTTGTCGGAGGAGATGGAGAAAGCGGGCAAGGCCGATTGCCGCAAGGCTTACGGCGGTGCCGGCCTGCTGGCGGTGCTGCCCTTGGTGCTGGACGCGGCGCGCGACAAGGGCTGTCAGTGGTAGTGAACTTTGCAGCGGTGGCCAACCTGGGGTGAGCCCGGTTTCGGCCGCTGCCTGTGCCCGGCACAATGCAGGCATGACAGAGTCAGATGGCTTCGATCCCAACAAAATTTTGCAGGCTTTCACCGAGCGCCTGCGCGAGCTTGAAAAGCCGATCGACCTGAGCATCTCGCTCGACACCTTGAAGGCCAATAACGCCGTCCAGCCACGTCCGTCCGGCCCGTCAAATGCCGGGTTGCGCGCCAAGAGTCGCTGGAATATGGATGACGTCACCGACGTCGAAGACATCAGCGAACGCCACCGCGTGCTTGAAGTCAGCCCCACTTGGCAGCCCGCTGTGGAGGCGGAGGCGGAGGCTGCGGCTGCTGCTGCTGCTGCGGCTGCGGCTGCGGCTGCGGCTGCGGCTGCGGCAGCGGCAGCGGCAGCGGAAAAGGCTGTCGCCGAGCAAGCGGCGGTGCAGGCGGCAGAACAAGCAAGACAAGCTGCCCGAGAACAGGCTCTGGTCGCCCAACGAGCTGCCGAACGAGAAGCTGCCCGAGAAGCCGAGCGAGAAGCCGAGCAAGAAGCTGCTCGACAAGCTGCCAGCGAGGCTGAGCGGCAGGCCGTGCAAGCCGCCGCGCAGCAATT
>CANFYD010000174.1 GCA_947450745.1 Burkholderiales bacterium | reverse complement strand
CGATTGGCCCAGGTCGCCGGTGACGTAGATGACGGTGTCGCCATCCTTGATCTGATCGGCCGCCCAGCCGCCCTGCACCGCAGCGGCCTTCAGGTTGTCGGTCGCCACGTAAGACGTGATCTTGGCACCGGTGATGTTGGTGTCCACCGCCACGACGACGATGCCGGCGGCCAGCGCCTTGTTGATGGCGGGCGCGATGCCGGCGCTGTCAACGGGTGCGATGGCGATGGCATTGACCTTGCGGGTGATCATGTCCTCGACGATGGCCAACTGCTTGGACAGCTCGCCCTGCTCGGCGGCCAACTGGATGAACTTGACGCCGGTCTTCTGGCCGGCTGCCTTGGCTCCGCCGTTGATCAGCGTCCAGCCTTCATTGGTGTTGCCGTTGGTGATGTAGGCGACGGTGATGTCGGCCAGCGCGCTGGACATCACGCCGGCGGTGGCGAGGGCGAAAGCCAGCTGGCTCAGGGTACGTTTGATGCTCATGTTGTCTCCATGGGGTGTGAATCTGGCAGCGCTGGAAGGGCCCGGCACCTGCTGGAAACGGATTAAAGCAGAACAGGCGACTAAATAAACCTAGGTGTTTTACTAATAAGCTTTGCCACGTTCTCTGGCATGCTCGGGCTCAAGTTTTCCAATCGAGACCGCCATGACCACTTCTACCCCGGTGCTGCAGATCAGCAGCCTGACCAAACATTACGGCGGCGTGAAAGCGCTGACCGACGCGGGTTTTCGGCTGATGCCGGGGGAGCACGCGGCCATCGTGGGCGACAACGGCGCCGGCAAAAGCACCTTTGTCCGTCTGATCACCGGGGCCGAGCAACCAAACAGCGGCGAGATTCATCTGGACGGCAAAAAGGTCAGCTTTGCCTCGCCGCTGGATGCGCGCGAGCAGGGCATCGAGACCGTTTATCAGACCTTGGCGCTGGCCGAGGACCTGGACGTGCCGGCCAATATCTTCTTGGGCCGCGAGATCACCCGGCTCAACCTCGGCCCCTTGTCGATCCTGAATCACAAGGCGATGCGCGAGCAATCGACCGCGATGCTGGCCACCACCGGCGTCAAGATCCAGGACATGTCGGAAAGCCTGCGCGGCATGTCCGGCGGCCAGCGCCAGTGCGTGGCGATTGCTCGCGCGGCCGGCTTTGCCAAAAAAATGATCATTCTGGACGAGCCCACCGCCGCCCTCGGCGTGGCCGAAACCGCCCGTGTCGAACAGATCATCAAGGGCCTGAAGGCCCAGGGCATCCCGTTGATCATCATCAGCCACAACCTGCGCCAGGTGTTTGACCTGGTCGACCGCATCTGGGTGTTCCGCCAAGGCCGCATCATTTGCAACCGCCTGACCCACCAGACCAGCCCGGAGCAGATCGTCGCCCTGATCACCGGCGCCATCGACCCGGCCAGCCTGCCGGCTGAAATGTCGAAAGAAGAGTTCATGAAAGAGGCCGTCGCATGTTGAAGGGGATTGATCCGCTGTTGACGCCCGAGCTGCTGATGCATTTGTGCGCGATGGGTCACGGCGAATGGGTGGCGGTGGTGGATGCCAACTTCACCGCCGACTTCCTGAGCCAGGGCAAACCGGTCGTGCGCCTGCCGGGCCACAGCCTGGCCCGCGTCAGCCAAGCGGTGTTGTCTGTTTTTCCGCTGGCGTTTGATGTGGACGCGCCCGCCGCCTACATGCAGGTCTGCCAGCAGCCGGCGGGTCACCGCACCGCCGCCCAGCAAGCAGTGGTTGAACTGGCAGCGCTTGAAGGCCTGCCGGCCGAGCGCGTCGAGGGCGTCGAACGCTTTGCCTTCTACGAAAAAATCAAGACCGCCAGCCTGATCGTTCAGAGCGGTGAAGCCACGGCTTACGGGAACGCGCTGTTTTGCAAAGGCGTGATACTGAACCTAGATTCGACAGTTGACCGCTCCCCACCGCCTTGAAGGCCGCATGTCTTTTGAGATTTCCCTGCCCGCCTGCCATCACCCCTTGAGTGAGAACGCTACACAGCCGATTGAGCCGCGCTACAGCACGCTGGCTGCGTTGCTTCTCCTAGTGGGCATCAGCCCACTGCGTCGGCGCGCCTTGCCAACGCACCGCATCGCAGCCCACTCGGCCGCGTCCAACTGCCGAAGCTAGGTTAATTAATGCTGAACACCTTCCCGTCCATGTCTCCCGCCGACTGTCCCGCTGCGTCAACCCCCGCTTTTGTCCACGACCCGCGGCTGATGCGCGGGTCCAACCACACCGGCATGCGCCAGTTCAATGAGCGCATCGTGTTGCAGGCGGTGCGCCATCACGGGGCCATGGCCAAGGCCGACCTGGCGCGGCTGACTCAGTTGTCCACGCAGACGGTGTCCATCATCGTCAACCGCTTGGCGGGCGAGGGCTTGCTGGTCAAACAGGACCGCGTGCGCGGCAAGATCGGCCAGCCCTCGGTGCCGATGGCGCTGAACCCGAACGGCGCGTTCAGCCTGGGGCTGCAAGTGGGGCGGCGCAGCCTGGAAGTGCTGGTGTCGGACTTTCTGGGCCAGCCCCGCCACCGGCTGCAATTCACTTATCCCTACCCCGACCCCGACCGGGTCTTGGCCAACATCCAGCAAGGGCTGGCGCAAATTCAGGCGCTGATGGGCGACGCTTGGGCCCACACCGTAGGCATCGGCTTGACCGCCCCGCTGTCGCTGCACAAATGGGCCGATCTGCTCGGCGGCGACGCGGCCCCGGCGCTGGCACGCTGGGAGGGCATCGACCTGCTGGCCGCCGTGCAGGCGCTGACCGACCTGCCTGTCGAGTTTGCCAAGGACACCACCGCCGCCTGCATGGCCGAGATGCTGCAAGGCCACGGCCGCACGGTGGCCAACTTTTTGTACGTCTTCGTCGGCACCTTTGTCGGCGGCGGGTTGGTGCTGGCCGGCCACATCGTCGCCGGTGCGCGCGGCAATGCGGGGGCCATCGGTTCGATGCCGATGAGCTTGAGCGCTGCCCAGGACGGCCGCGACCACGTGGCCAGCAAGCCCGCCCAACTGCTGCAATTGGCCTCCGGCTGGCAGCTCGAACAAGCATTGGAGCAAGCCGGTTTTGCGCCTGAACTGGTGCATCAAGAAGCCATCATGGACGCGCAATATGCTGCGCTGACCGGCCCGTGGCTGGCACAAGCGAGCCGCGCCCTGGCGATGACGCTGACCAGCGCCGCCGCCTTGGTGGAGCTGGACGCGGTGGTGATAGACGGCACGCTGGGGCGCTCGCTGATCGACGCGCTGACGCAGGCCACCCGGCGCGAGGTGGAGCGCTACAACTTGGAAGGCCTGCACGCGCCGGCCGTGCTGGTGGGCGAAGTGGGGGCCCACGCGCGTGCGCTGGGCGGCTCGCTGCTGCCGCTGCACCGGCAGTTTTTCCCGGTCAAAGAGATTTTTCTGAAACAGGATCTGGTTTGAAACTTTTTATCGACTCAGCCGACGTCAAAAGCTGGACCTTGCCGCGCGGTTGCCCGCCCGTGCAGGGCGTCACCACCAACCCCAGCCTGATCCACCAGGCCGGTTTGCCGGTCACGCTGGCCACTTATCTGAGCCTGCTGCAAGCGGCCGGCGAGCACGCTTTGCCCGAGCTGATGCTGCAATTGCCCAGCCCCGACCCGCTGCAAGCCCGCCAATGGCTAGACGAATTGCAGCCGGCCGCCGCCGCCGCAAAAGTCGGCCTGACGATCAAGCTGCCCTGCCACCCGGACTGGTTGCCCTGCATCACGGCGGTGCAAATGGCGGAGCAGGCGGTGCTGCTGACCGGCCTGTCGAACCCGCTGCAATTGCTCTGGGCGCAATCGCTGAAGGTCGCTTACGTCGCACCGTATGTCGGCCGACTAGCCACCGCCGGCCGCGATGTCTGGGCGCTGATGGACGCCTGCGTGGCGGTTCAAGCCGACGGCCCCGCCCTGCTGGCCGCCAGCATCAAAAGCCCCGACACGCTGGCCCGCCTGATCGGCTGCGGGGCGGCAGCCGCCACCCTGCCCCCCGCCAGCCTGCGCGCCTGGGCGCAAGACGATTTGACGCAAGCCGCGATCGAGCAGTTTGAGCGCGACACGGCAGCCAGCTTGGGTTGAGCTTGCCGAGTCGCCGGCAAGCTGCACGCGTCGTCGGCCAAATCAAATGACTCTGACCCCATTGTTTTGAGGGCGATCAGAAGCGCTTGCTGGCCTCCAACCACCAACGGGTCGTGCGGCTGAGGTTCAGGGCGGCGGGCAGCGCGCCTACCGGGGCGGCGACGGACAGCCTCGCTTGCAGCCCGTCGGAAGCGGCCGCCCAAGCCAGGCCCAAGCCCGCACCGCTCAACGTCAGGCTGTTCGCCCCGGCGGCAAAGGGCTTGCGGTTGATCGTCATGTGCGCGGTGTCCGCAAAGGCGATGGCCTGCCACTGGCCGGCCAGCGCCGGCAGCACCAAGCTGCGCCGCACTTCAACGCTCAGCACCTCACCCTCATCGCCTGGGGCCACACCGGTGTCATAGCCCCGCACCGCGTTGGGACCGCCCGCCGACAGCTTCTGCGATGCATCCAGATTGCGGTCGGCCCGCTGCACGCTCAGGTTCATGTACAAATTCGTGCTCTGCCCCAGCACCTGCTGGCGGGCCAGGTTCAGCGTCCACTTCGAGTAGCGGCCCTGGGTCTGGGCCAGCGCGGCGTCGGCCTGCTGCGCCGGCAGTTGGTCAAAGTCCACCTGCCCACTCGTCCAGCCCAGCGCGACCAGCGTCACACCGCCGCCGCCAAACCCATCGACCCGGTCGCCCTGCAAGCTCAGGCCGGCATTGCGCAAGTTGCGGTCGCTGGCCAGGCTGCTGCTGTCCACATGGTCGCGCAGCTCGGTTCGGTCCAGCGTCAGCGCGGCGCTCAGGTTGACGTCACCGCGCCGCAGCAAGGGCTGGCGCAAGCTCAGCCCCACCACCCGCGCCGTGCCATGCGCCTGCAGCCCTGCCAAGCTGCCCACCAGCGAGTAGCGCAGCGCCGAGGCCGACACACCCAGCCGCGTGCCGCTGCCATCGGCCAGCAGTTCATAGGCGAGCCGGCCGTAGCTGAGGCCCGGGCCGGCAGTCAGCGCGTTGACGCTCAGCACATCGCCAAGGCCCAGCGGGTTGATCAGACTGAGCAACCCGTTCAGCCGCGCCCGACCGGTCGCAGCGCTGCCAGCGTCGTCCAAACTGAGCTGCCCGGTGACGGCCGGCCCAGCCTGCACATCCACCTGCATATTGGTGCTGCCCACCGCAGCACCCGGCTCCAGCACGCTGGTAGCCTGCACGCCGGGTATATCGGCCAGCAGCAGCAGTGCACGGTCCAGCCTGTCCTGCGCGATCGCCTCGCCCGGGGCCAGCGGTGCCAGCGTGCCGGCCAGCAAGCGGTCTGATGTACGGCTGCTGTTGTTGATGCGCAGCGCGCCAAAACGGGCCTCGATCACTTGCAGCGAGACCCGGCCCTCGGTGATGGTTTGGGCCGGCACGATGGCTCGGGTCAGCGGGTAGCCGGCGCGCTGGTAGGCCTCGGTGATGCGTGCGGCCAGCGCGTCGAGTTGCTGCAACGTCAAGCGCTGGCCCACACCGTCGGCCACCAGTGCGGCCAGCGTGTCGGTGGCGATCAAGGTATTGCCGCTGATCGTGATCGCGCGGACCTCGAACGGCGCGCTGGCCGGCAACGTCTGTCCGTCCGGGCGCTGCAGACTCAAACCGGTCTCCGGGTTGGCGCGCTGCACGGGGGCGGCGGGCTGAACTTGCTGCAGCAGCGAGCCGGCGCTGGGCAGCGGCGGCGCGACCTGCGCCGCCGCCCAGGCCGGCAGGCTCAGCCACAGCAGTGCGCTCAGTGGACGCAGCGGAAACATCGACAGCAGGCGGGCGGGTGCCCGGCCAGGGAATGATCGCGCAGCCTGGGGACGGTCTGCAATCAGGGGGTGGGATTGAGTGCTCATGCTTATGAATTCCAAGTTCAGTTCGTGGTGCCGTCGGCCGCAGACGAAGGCATGCGCACACCGCCGTTCAGCAGTTGCACCCGGCCGCTGCCGCCGCCGAACGACAAACTGCCCACGGTGGGCGGCGTGGTGGAGGAGGCATTGCTGTTGCTATTGCTATTGCTATTGCTGTTGCTGTTGCCGTTGCCGTTGCCGTTGCCGTTGCCGTTGCCGTTGCTGTTGCTGTTGCCGTTGCTGTTCGTGTTGCCGTTGCCGTTGCTGGCCGTGCGGTCATCGTTGGCGCCGCGGGCATTGCCGTCAGCGCCTGCGGGCGAGGTTGGCGGGGTCGGGGCGGTCAAGTTGGGCAGCGTCGCGGTGTTGAACACCTGCGGCGCGCTGACGGTGCCCGCCAGCGTCGAGGTTGCCGCGCTCACCACCTCCGGCAAGCTGCCGGGCGTGAGAGTCAGCGCTGTGACGTTGCCCTCGGCCTGCACCAGGCGGTAGTTGCTCGCGCTCAGGCCACTGCCGGTCAGTGGGTAGCTGCCGGGGACGCTGGTGGGCAGCCCCGTCGTTGACCAAACCGCCGTGCCGCTCGTCGCGCTGGCCAAGCTGTCGCTACCCAGCAGGCCGAGCACCGTGCCGGTGAGTCCCACCAGCGGCGTGCCGCCGGTCACGCTCAGCGGCGCGGCTTCGTAGCGCAGCGTGGCCGCCGTGATGTCGGCCGTCACACCGGTCGGCTGAACGACGGTGTAGTTGCCGGCGTCGGTACCGGTCAGGCTGAAGCCAGTGACGGCGACAGTCTTGGCGATGCCGACGTTCTTGTCGGCAAAGCTGCCGGCGCCGGTTCCAGTCACGCGCACCGCATCGGAGCCCAGCGCCGCGACGGTTGCGGAGCCGGTCAGGCTCGCCACGGTCGTCGTGTCGTAGGTCTTGGCGGCAGCGCCGATGCCGGTCACCGCCAGCGTGGCGGCGCTGATGTTGGCCGTCACACCGGTGGGTTGGGCGACGGTGTAGTTACCGGCGTCGGTACCGCTCAGGCTGAAGCCAGTGACGGCGACAGTCTTGGCGATGCCTACGTTCTTGTCGGCAAAGCTGCCGACGCCGGTGCCGGTCACGCGCACCGCATCGGAGCCCAGCGCCGCGACGATTGCAGAGCCGGTCAGGCTGGCCACGGTCGTCGTGTCGTAGGTCTTGGCTGCAGCGCCGATACCGGTCACAGCCAGCGTGGCGGCGCTGATGTTGGCCGTCACACCTGTGGGTTGAGCGACGGTGTAGTTGCCGGCGTCGGTACCGCTCAGGCTGAAGCCAGTGACGGCGACAGCCTTTGCAATGCCGACGTTCTTGTCAGCAAAGCTGCCTGCGCCGGTGCCGGTCACGCGCACCGCATCTGAGCCCAGCGCCGCGACGGTCGCAGAGCCGGTCAGGCTGGCCACGGTCGTCGTGTCGTAGGTCTTGGCGGCAGCGCCGATGCCGGTCACCGCCAGCGTGGCGGCGCTG
>CANFYD010000173.1 GCA_947450745.1 Burkholderiales bacterium | reverse complement strand
ACCAGCGCATGTTCCCGCTCTCGCTGGCCGGTCTTGAAGGCGCAATGCGTACCCTGAGCAAATGAGCCGAGCCGGACTGCCGCGCCTGTGCCAAGCCTTGGCCCTGGCAGGAATTTTATTGATGCAAGGCGGCTGCTCCACGCTGGCCGGTTGGTGGCCAGGTGCAGCTGACAAGGCTGCGGCAGAGGCGGCGGTCTCCGCCAACAACTCCAGCACCGCGCGCTTGGTGGCGGAGTACGACCTCGTCGTGCAAGCCCCGACGGTGCTGCGCGACCTGCTGCAAGAGCATCTGGACCTGGCGCGCTTTCGCAACGCCCCGGCCGACCAACGCCTGAGCCCGCAGGAACTGCTGCGGCTCAGCGCGGCCGCGCCGCAACAGGCCCTGGCCTTGCTGGAAACCGAGGGCTATTTCAACGCTCAGGTCGAAGTGCTGCGCAGCGCGGGTCAGCCGCTGACCCTCACCGTCAAGGTGGAGCCTGGCGAGCTGACCCGGGTCAAACAAGTCAACCTCGATTTCAACGGGTCACTGCAAGCACCGGAGGCGGCCTCCGCACCGACAGCCGAGCCGACGGCCGAGCAGCTCCCGCCGTCAGCCGAGCGCGTGGCAGCGGCGGCCCAGTTGCGCCGGCAATTGCAAAACGACTGGTCGCTGAGCACCGGCGCGCCGTTCACGCAAGGCCGCTGGAGCAGCGCCAAGACCGCGCTGCTGGGCAAAGCGCGGGCGCAGGGCTATCCGCTGGCGCGCTGGGATGCGACGGCGGCTGTGGTCAACACAGAAGCCAACAGCGCCGACATCGCCCTGGCGCTGAACAGCGGCCCGCTGTTTGTACTCGGCGACTTGCGGGTGGAAGGCCTGAAGTACCAGCCCCGCAGCAGCATCGAGCGCCTGGCCGGCTACAGCGTGGGCGACCCCTATTCGGAGCGCCGCTTGCTGGACTTTCAGGAGCGGCTGCTGAAAACCACGCTGTTCGAAGGCATCAGTGTGGAGATCGACCCCGAGCTTGGGATGCCAGCAACGGCAACAGCAACAGCAGCGGCTTCGTCAACAACAGCAACGGCAACAGCAGCGAGCGAGCCAGCAAGCGCGCCCACCAGCGCGCCGGACCAGCCGCCGCCCAGCCTCCGTGGCAGCACCCAAGTCTCGCCCGTCATCGTCAAGCTGCGCGAGGCTGCGCGCCAGCAAGTCACCCTGAACCTGGGCTTCAACGCCGACGACGGGCCGCGCATCGGTGCGGACTACATCAACCGCCGCCCGTTCGATCAGGACTTGCGCGCCCGCACCAAGCTCGACCTCAGCCGCGACAAGAGCGCGTTGGACATGGAGCTGAGCTCGCATCCGCAAGAAGACATGCAGCGCTGGTTGGGGGCCGTCTATCTGGAACGGCTGCGCGACAGCGACAAAGTCCAACTCAACTTCCGCACGCGCCTGGGCCGTGCACGCGAGAACGACGGCCAGGACCGGACCGTCTACGCCGAGGTCTTGCGCGCGCACGAAACCTCCCCGCAGACCGTCGTCGATGCCGGCGCGGTATCGGCCAACGTGCAGTGGACCCGGCGGCGCGTCAACAGCACCCTGTTGCCGACCGACGGTTTCACCGCCAGCCTGCTGCTGGGGGCCGGACGCGCCGACAGCTCGGTGGCCAGCAGCGGCTTCTTCGGCAGCGCCCACGTCAAGCTGCACGGCTACAAGCCGCTGCCCGGCCAATGGTTCGGCATCGCCCGGGCTGAAGTGGCGCAGATCGTGGCCGCCGACACCGTCGGCCTGCCGGAAAAACTGCGTTACCGCGCCGGCGGCGACGAATCGGTGCGCGGCTACGGCTTTGAAAACCTGGGGCCGGTCGATGTTTATGGCAACCCGACCGGCGGCAAGGTGATGGCCTCCGCCAGCCTGGAGCTGGCCCATGCCCTCGTGGCAAGCATGCCCGAGTTGCTCGGTGCGGCCTTTTTCGACCTGGGTCAAGCAGCGCCGTCATGGGCCGAGCTCAAGCCCAACTACGGCTATGGCCTGGGGCTGCGCTACCGCAGCCCGCTGGGCACCTTGCGGCTTGACTTTGCGCGCGCCCACCAACCCCAAACCTGGCGCCTGCACTTCAGCGTCGGCATCGCTTTGTAAGCCGCACGGCCATGCCTTTGAACCCTGACACGAACGCAGCCGCCGCAGCGGCCGATCCAACAGCAGATTCGCTCGCGCCCACGCCGGACACTGCGCCCGTGCCGTCATCCAAGCCACTGCGGCGGCGCCGACTGAGCCTGCTGCTGGGACTGTTCGCCCTGCCCGCGGTGGTCTGCGCAGCCGCCCTGGCGCTGTGGTGGAGCTTGGCCACGCCCGCCGGCAGCCGATGGCTGCTGAGCCATGTGCCGGGGCTGCAAATTGAAGCGCCGCAAGGCAGCTTGCTCGGTGACTTCTCCGCCCGCCGCTTGCGCTACGCCCTGCCCGGCAGCCCAGGCCGTACGGTGCCGGCCGACAGCATCGAGCTGGAGGATCTGCAATGGCAAGGTTTGCAGCTCGGCTGGAGCCGCTCCGCGCTGCTCTGGGCCGAAGTGAAGCTGGGCAGCTTGCAAGCCGAGCGGGTGCAAGTGCTGCTGACACCGTCAACCGAGCCGAGCCAGGCGCCGAGCAATTTATTGATTCCGATCGGCCTGCAAATCAGCCGCATCAGCATCAAGGCGCTGGAGATTCCGTCGGCCACCGCCAAGCCGGTGACCGACTTGCGCGCCGGCATCAGCTTGAGCACCGAGCAGGGCTTGGCTCACCAGATCAAGATCGAAAATCTTGCTTGGGACTTGCTGCGACTGAACGGCAGCGCCACCATCAAGAGCGGCGGCGACCTGCAGCTCAGCGCCAACTTGCAACTGCAATCACTGCCCAACGCTGAAGCCAACGCCAACAGCAACAGCAACAACAACGACGACAGCAACACCAGCGCCAACGCGAGCAATTTGCCCGCCTGGGGCGCTGCCGTCCAAGTCAGCGGTCCCTTGCAAAAGTTGCAGCTGACGGCGGCCCTGCAAGCCAAAGCGCAACAACTGGTGGCGCAGGCGCAAGTGCAGCCCTTCGCCGCTTGGGGCCTGACGCAATTGCAGCTCAGTACGCAACAGCTCGATTTGTCGGCCTTGCTATCCGGTGCACCGCGCACCGCACTGACCGGCCAAGCCGAATTGAGCGTCAAGGCCGAAGCTCTCCCTGGCTTGCCCGCCAATGCCCTGACGCTGGCCGTCAAGGCCGCCTTCACCAACGACAGCGCCGGGCGCTGGGACCAGCAGCGCCTGCCGGTGCGCGCGCTCACCTTGGCGCTGGATTTCTCTCCGGCCGACTTGGCTGCGTTGGACATCCAGAGCCTGGACTTGCTGCTGGGCAGCGCGGCCGCACCGGCCGGCCGGGCGCGCGCGTTGGGCAAAAGCTCAAGCCAAGCAGGTAGTCAGCTCTCCATCGCGTTGGAAAACCTGCGCAGCGAAGGCCTGGATGCACGCGTCAGCCCGCTGCAAGTCAGCGGCAACGTCGTGCTCAACACCGGCCGCTCGGTGGACCAACTGGCCGAGGGCGAACCGCCACCGCTGCAATTGCAGATCAGCACCCAGCTGAGCGGGCGCCTGACCCAGCCGCTAATGACCGGGAGCATGGCCGGAACCCGCGCTGTGGGGGCCAACCTGCCGCTCAGCTTGCAAGCGCAGGCCACACTGTCCCGCTCGGGTTTCAACTTGCAGACGTTCAAATTGAAAGCCGCAGAGGCCACGCTGGACGCCAGCGGCGAGCTCACGCTGACCCGCAACGGCACCTTGCTGCAAGGCTGGCAAGCCAGCGCCCAAGCCAGCGCGCAGGTGAAGGATTTGCGGCAGTTCTGGCGCGGCCTGGGCAGCGAGGGCGCCAGCCCGGTGGGCAGCAAATCCGCCAGCAGCGCGTGGCAGAACCAGCCCCAGCCACTGGCTGCGGTGCTGGAAGCCAAGCTGGCCGGCGGCCCGTTCCCCAGCGGCGCGGCCGCCACGCTGCTGAGCCAGGCACCCACTGGCTCAGCCCGGCTGCAGCTGAAGCCGGCCAGCTTGGGCGGTGTGCCGGTGAGCGCCGATGTGAGCTACGCACGCAGCGAGCGCGGCGTGCCGCAACTGCAGGCCGAGCTGCTGGCCGGCAGCAACAAGATTCGCGCCGAAGCCCGCATAGAAAATAGCGAAAACAGCAGCGGGAACAGTTTGACCCGTGGGAACAGTGGCAGCAGTGGCAGCAGTGGCAGCAGTGGCAGCACCCGCAGCCCCGGCGCTGCCGATAAAAACAGCCCCCAGCTGGTGGCTGAAGTCGAGCTGCGCGCCGGGCAATTGGCCAGTCTGCAAGGGTTGCTCGCCAGCTTCGCCCCCCAGCTGCAATTGCTCGGCAGCCTGGAAGGCAAGGTCTCGCTGCAGGCCCGGCAACACGCCGCTGCTCAAGCGCCTGCCGACGCTTGGATTTGGCACAGCGAGGCCACGTTGGAGGCCCGCGACTTGCTGCTCGGCGGCGTCTCGGGTGCGCAGCCGATCAAGCTGAGCGCGGGCCGATTGAGCTGGGATGCCAGCAGCACGCTGGACGCCCCGCTGCTGGCCAAGCTGCAAATGGAGCAACTCGGCAGCAACGGCTTTGCCCTGCCCACCAGCACCCTGATGCTGAACGGCAGTTGGGCCAAGCACCTGCTGCAACTCGACAGCGTGCTGGAAGCTCGGGTACCGGCGGCGCTGGTGCCGCCGGGCCAGCCCCTCAACGCACTGACACGCGGGCCGCTCAAGCTGAGTCTGCAAGGTGGACTGAATGCCACACCCGAGAAAATGTGGCGTGCCGGCGGGCAATGGCTGGCCAGCCAGATCGACCTGTCGGCCCGCTCGCAAGAAACGCCGCGCGGCCCCTGGTTGCAAGCGCAGGGCCTGAGCCTGAAGCTCGACTGGGCCGCTGGCGGCCTGCTGCGCCAAGCCATCACGCAACCGGGCCGGCTGGAGCTGTTCGGTGCCGGGTTGCGCTGGCAACAACTGGCCTGGAGCCGTGCAGCAGGCGTGTCGGTCAGCCCTCAAGCCGGCAGCTTCAGCGACCAAGCGACGCTCGATCTGCAATTGGAGCCGCTGGCGGTCGCCCCGTTGTTGGCCCGCTGGCAGCCCGACTTTGGCTGGGGCGGCACGCTGGTGGTGGCGGGCCACGCCCGCGTCAGCACCCAGCCGGCACTCAGCGTTGACCTGCTGCTCGAGCGCCGCAACGGTGACCTGACGGTGACCGACGACAACGGCACCCAGCAACTCGGCCTGACCGACCTGCGCGTGGCCCTGCTGGGCAGCCCCGGACTCTGGCATCTGACCCAGGCGCTGGCCGGCAGCAATGTCGGCGTGCTGGGCGGCGCACTGACCGCGCGCAACAGTGACGGTGCCCTGTTGCCCAACCCCAGCTCGCAGCTGGAAGGCGTGCTGGAAGCCCGAGTCGCCAACCTCGGCACCTGGGGAGCCTGGGTGCCGGCCGGCTGGCGCGCCGGCGGTGCCTTGTTCGCCAGCGCCAGCTTCAGCGGGCAGTTGCGTGCGCCCGAGATCAACGGCCGCGCAGGCGGCAACAACTTGACCTTGCGCAACCCGCTGCTCGGCATCGATGTCCAGGGCGGCGAATTCGCCCTGACGCTGGCCGGCGGCAAGGCCGAGCTGGAGTCATTCAAGGCCCGCGCCGGTGATGGCGACATCAAAGCCAGCGGTTCACTGCTGCTGGGTGCTTCGCCACGCGCCGACTTGCGCATCAGCGCCAACAAGTTCGCCCTGCTGCGCCGGGCTGACCGCCGTTTAGCTCTGAACGGCAAGATGCAGTTGCGGCTCGATGCCGCAGCGCTTGATTTGCAGGGACAGCTCGACGTTGAAGAAGGTCTGTTCGATTTTTCTCGCGGCAATGCGCCCGAGCTGGCGAGTGACGTGGTCGTGCTGAGACCCAGCAAGGGCCCGGCCCTCGCCGCAGCCAAGGCCGCGACGCCGCGCGTGATCACCGTCAAGCTCGATATCAATCTGGGCAAAAACTTGCGCGTGCTCGGCCACGGCGTCAACACCTTGCTCGGCGGCGAGCTGCAATTGACGCAAGCCGCGAGCGGGCCAGTGCTGTACGGCACGATCAACACCGAGCGCGGCACCTTCGATGCCTACGGGCAAAAGCTGACCATCGAGCGCGGTCAGATTACCTTTGCCGGCGTGCTGGACAACCCGCGCCTGGATGTACTGGCCATTCGCCCGGGCGAAAGCGATGTGCGCGTCGGCGTCGCCATCACCGGCACCGCGCTGGCGCCGCGCATCAAGCTCTACTCGGAGCCGGATCTGCCCGACACCAGCAAATTGTCCTGGCTGCTGCTCGGCCGCGCCCCCGACACTCTGCAAGGTGCCGACACCGCCTTGTTGCAAAGTGCCGCCCTCGCCCTGCTCAGTGGCAGCGGCGAAAGCGTGACCGGCAAGTTGTTCAAATCGGTGGGTCTGGATGAGGTCTCGGTCACCGACAGCGGCGTTGATGCCAAAGGCACGGTCGTCCGCTTGGGCCGGCAAGTCTCGCAGCGCTGGTATGTCGGCTACGAGCGCGGCCTGAACGCCACCACCGGCAGCTGGCAGTTGATCTACCGCATCGCCCAACGCTTCACCCTGCGCGCCCAGTCCGGCGATCAAAACGCACTGGACCTGATCTGGCAGTGGAAGTGGGAATGAGCTGCACCGCCACAACCATGACAGGCCCACCGCTCATGCGACAATTCGCCGCCCCGAGCTTCGGGGATAACTCGCCGTAGTTCAATGGATAGAACGGCCGCCTCCTAAGCGGCAGATGTGGGTTCGATTCCCGCCGGAGGGACCAAGTCACCGAAGTATTTGATGAACATGGAATTTCAGCTTGGGCCTTATGCCGGAAGCAAACAAAAAGGCGACATCAACATGTCGCCTTTTTTCATTCAAGCAAGGCCACCGAAATGGCCCGCAATAAAGCCCGCCAACAAATTACTGCATCCGACGGCGGCGAGCGACGAAGCCCACGGCGCCCAAGCCGGCCAACATCAGGGCATAGGTCTCTGGCTCAGGCACCGGTGCCGTGGCGGCTTCAAGCACGCCACCGTAAGAGCCGCCGAGGTTGCCGGTGACTTTGCCCGTGACGTTCAAGACATAGTTGCCGGCGCTCAGCCCATTGAAGCCAAAGTCGGCAGTCGGGTCGGTATCGGCCGCCGAGCCGGTGATGCCGGTACCGGTCAGGCTGACTGCCACATTGGACAGCGTGAAATTACCACGCGAACTAAATGTTACGGAGCCAAACGCATCGCCGGCATTTGCAATGCTGAATAGATAGTTGTCGCTGAAGGTCTGGCCCTTCATTGACGCAGCAAAGCTGTTGCCGATGTCGGTGGTCAAGTTGTCGATGACGCCCAGATTGCCGGGGCCAGCTGCCAAAGAAGCAATGCTGGTAGCGGCCAAAGCTGCTGCGATCAGAGTGGATTTGAAGTTCATGGTGTGGTCCCTGGAGTGAGTCGTT
>CANFYD010000172.1 GCA_947450745.1 Burkholderiales bacterium | reverse complement strand
GAGCGCAGCCCTGGGGGTCGGGTGAAACGGGCAATCTCTACGCGCAGCAACACCAAGTAGGCCAGTATTGATGCGGCTCGCAGAGCTGGCGGGTAGGTGGCACCGAGCCAGGCAGTGATGCCTGGCCAAGAGGAATGGCGGTCACGGGCCCGGTTTCGCAAGAAGCCGGGCCCGCACAGAATCCGGCCTATCGACTTGCTTCACTTTTTATTGCGATTTCATCGGAAACAAAACTTTCCGCATTGCGAAAAGCTGCCGCGGCTGCGGACATCGGGTGCGTCCTGCCACTCATGCCAGGGCCAGCGGCCCTGGCGCTCGCCAGGCACAAACAGTCCACAGGACTGTTTCTGTCCGGGCTCTCTCCACCCGCTTCGCTCCCCCTTGACTTCGCTGCAGGGCACAACCGATGCCCTTGCTGAACGAGCACCTGCGCCCGCCTGGATGAGCAAACGCATAGCCGAAAGATCAGCGCGGCGGGACGTTTTGCGCAGGTCAAGGAGGAGGCCGCAGCCCTAGGCTGCGCTGGAGGACACGGAGCAAAACGTCCCGCCGCGCTGATCCCGCGAGTACGCCGTTTCACCGCGAACGCCAGGTGCCAATACTGTGCCTGAATGGCTATCAGCGCCCAAGCAGCAGGGCCTCGATGGTTTCCTGCACGGCCAGCGCCTCGGCATAGCCGGGCAGGCTGTGCGGCCGGCCTTCGATCAGGGCCGCCCATTGATCGAGTTGATCGGTCTGGGCCAGCGCCCGCAGGCTGTCGGTGTCGCCGCCATCGAGTGCGCTGCTTCCACCTTGCTGTCGAATCTGGCTGAACCAGGTGCTCAGTTCGATCTCACCCTGGGCCGCACGCCACAGCATGCGGTTGTCGTCGGCGATGTTGCCGCCGACCCGGGCATTGATGCTGACCTTGCAGCCGGCCGCTTGCAGCTCGGCTTGCAGGTCTGTTTCGGCACCGACACCGTCCGCCGGGTAGCTGACGGCGCTGCGCGTGACCGTGGCGGGCCCGAGCACGCGTTGCAGCACGAAGATGAAATGCGACAGCACTTCGCGCGTGAAACCGCCTTCGCGCCGCTCGCTCAGCCAAGAACCGGCCGCCGCTTGCCACGGGCGCGGCCAAGCGGCGAAGGCGACGTTGAGCTGCACTTCATCGAGCGCGCCAAAGCCCAGCTCCGCCGCACTGGACGCCTGGCCGAAGGCCTGCTCCAACAGCGCCAAGCCGGGTGCCGAGGCCAGCGCAAAGTTGACTGCGGCGCGCTGCCCCTGCTGTTCGATGCGCTGGATGCAGGCGCGGGCGGCGGCAAAGTCGACCGTCAGCGGCTTTTCACAAAACACTGCCAGCCCGGCATCGAAGGCCAGCTCGGACAGCGCCATGTGAGGTGCCGGTGGCGTGGCGATGTAGAGGCTGTGCAGGCCGGCGTGGCCGATCAGCGCTGCCGCATCGGTGGCCGCTTGCAGGTGGGGGTGGGCTTGCAGTGCCTGCGCCACGGCGGCCGGGTTGGCGTCCCAGACCAGGCAGGCGCGCAGCCGCGGGTGGGCACTCAGCCGGTCCAGCATGCGCCGGCCCATCACGCCCAAGCCGATCACGCCGATATTCAATGTCTCAGTCATCCGTTCTCTCCGCCAACCCTTGTAACGCTGCAGTGTAGGGTCGCCCGTTACACTCCCCGGGCACCCAAAGCCGCTGGCAAGTTCGCCCGGCGCGCTGCTTACCCAACCCCCTCAATGAATCCTGAAGCCAGTCGCTTGTGGCGCGCTCCGCGCTGGGCCTTGTCCGTGTTGTTGGCTGGGCTGGGCATGATCGGCCCGTTTTCGATCGACACGTTTCTGCCCGCTTTTGCCGGCATTGCCAAGGCGCTCGATGCCACGCCGCTGCAGATGCAGCAGACGCTGTCCAGCTATTTGCTCGGCTTTGCGGTGATGAATCTGTTCCATGGGGCCTTGTCCGACAGCTTTGGCCGGCGGCCGGTCGTGTTGTGGGGCATGGCTGCATTCACGCTGGCCTCGGTCGGCTGCGCCTTGTCCGGCAGCATCGGCCAGTTGGTGTTTTGGCGCACGGTGCAGGGCATGTCGGCCGGGGCCGGCATCGTCGTGTCGCGCGCCATCATCCGCGACATGTTCCCGCCCTCCGAGGCGCAGCGGGTGATGTCGCAAGTGACTATCTTCTTCGGCGTGGCCCCGGCGATTGCGCCGATGGTGGGCGGCTTTTTGTTCGTCCACGCCGACTGGCATTCGATCTTCTGGTTCCTGGTGTTTGTCGGCGCCGCCCTGTTCACTGCCAATTGGCGGCTGCTGCCCGAGACGCTGGCCCCCGAGGCCAAGCAGCGCTTTCATGTGCCCACGCTGATGCGCGAGTATTGGCGGCTCACCACCAGCCGGCGCTTCCTGCTGCTGGCGCTGGCCAGCGGCGTGCCCTTCAACGGTTTGTTTTTGTATGTGCTGGCCGCGCCGGTGTTTGTCGGCGAGCACTTGCAGTTGGCACCGACGCAGTTCTTCTGGTTTTTCTGCTTTTCAATCGGCGGCATCATGGGCGGGGCTTGGCTCAGCGGCCGGCTGGCCGGGAAAATCAAGCCCAAGCGGCAGATCCGCTTTGGCTTTGTCATCATGTTCCTGGTCTCCATCACGAATGTCACGCTGAACCTGTTGCTGCCGCCCAGCCCGTTTTGGGCGCTGCCGGTGATCGCTGCGTTTGCTTTCGGCTGGTCCTTGATGGTGCCAGTGGTGACCTTGATGGTGCTGGACGAGGCCCCCGATCGGCGCGGCATGGCCTCGTCGCTGCAGGCCTGCATCGGCAGCGCGGCCAACGGCTTGGTCGCCGGCGTGATCGTGCCGATGGTGATGCATTCGACGGTAGCGCTGGCTTTCGCCTCGATGGGCATGATGGGGATTGGCTTGCTGGCTTGGCTGAAAGTCAAACGAGAACTGGTTTGAGCGGCTTGTTTGCCTGCGTTTATCCGCGTTTGTCAGCAACGGCCCTCAGGTTTTGGTGAGAAACGTCCGATGACATGACGATCAGGCCGCGAGGGCCGGGAGCGTCAGATGTGTTTTCCCTTTATCGAATTCTCAAGTTGCGGGCAGCCCTGATGGCGGCGCGCATGGTTTTCTTGTGCGCCTGCCTGCTGGCCACGGCGGCACTGGCGGCCGAACCTGCGGCTGAGCCGCTGGAGCTGCTGCGGCAGCGCTTGGCCGAACGCTTGAGCAACAAGGCCGAACCGGTCGGCGGGGCTTTGCGTGTCATCGGCAAAGGGCGCGACGAGCCGGCCAAGGCCAAAAGTGGGGCGAACAACAAGTCCGGCGATAAAGCGGCCGATGGCGCGCATGCGCACACGCCATCGAATGCGCATGCGCCTGGCACCGGCCATCCGCATTGGGGCTATGCCGGCGATGTGGCACCGGAGCGCTGGGCCGAGCTCAGCCCCGAGTTCCGGCAATGCGGCGTTGGCACCCGGCAAAGCCCGATCGATATCCGCGACGGCATCAAGGTCGACCTTGAAAAAATCCAGTTCGACTACCGACCCAGCGGTTTTGCCGTGCTCGACAGCGGCCACACGGTGCAAGTCAATCTGGCCCCGGGCAATGCGCTGCAAGTGATGGGGCGGCGCTACGAGCTGGCGCAGTTCCACTTCCATCGGCCCAGCGAAGAGCGCGTCAACGGCCGGCAGTTCGACATGGTGGCCCATCTGGTTCACAAGGACGCCGAGGGCCGGCTGGCCGTGGTGGCCGTGCTGCTGGAGCAAGGGCTTGATCAGCCCCTGGTGCAGACCGTCTGGAACAACCTGCCGCTGGAGCGCGGTGAAGCCTTGCCCGCCCCCGGCCTGCTCGACATGACCCAGCTGCTGCCCGAAAACCGGGCCTACTACACCTATATGGGCTCGCTGACGGTGCCGCCCTGCACCGAGGGCGTGCTCTGGATGGTCATGCGCCAACCGGTCCAGCTCTCGGCCCACCAATTGGCCATCTTTGCCAAGCTCTACCCCATGAACGCCCGCCCCATTCAGGCCGGGTCGGGGCGGTTGATCAAAGAGTCCAACTGAATATCTTGGGGCCGGACCGCCCGCCACAGCGCTTGCAAGCGCTGTGTCCTTCGCCAGCCACAAGACAGCACGCAGGTGCTGTCTTGTGCGCGGGCTCAGAGCGCAGCGAGTAGCTCCGGCCCCAACTGACTAGAAATCTTGGGGCCGGACCGCCCGCCCGCAGCGAGTAGCTCCGGCCCCAACTGACTAGCCTTCAGCCTTCCGGCTCAGCCAGAAGTGCAGGGTCGAGAACAGGTGCTCGGCTACGACGGGCTTGGCGACGTGGTCGTTCATGCCGGCATCCAGGCAGCGTTCCCGCTCTTCGGCGAAGGCGTTGGCGGTCATGGCGAGAATCGGGACCTGGGGGTCGACGGCGCTGCGGCGGATGGCGCGGGTGGCGTCCAGGCCGTCCATCACGGGCATCTGCACATCCATCAAGACCAGTGCGTAGTCGAAGCGGCTGGCCATCTGCACCGCTTCTTCGCCGTCGCTGGCGATATCGACTTGCAGGCCGACGCTGTTCAGCAGGGCGACGGCCACCTCCTGGTTGACGGCGTTGTCCTCGGCCAACAGCACGCGTCGGCCGTTGAAGCGTGCCAACAGTTGCCGGCCGGCGGGCAGCGGCGGCAGCCGGGCGGCGCTGACAGCGGTACCGGCCGCCGAGGGCAAGTCGCTTTTCTCCAGCGGCAGGCTGAGCCAGAAACAGCTGCCTTGGCCCAACTCGCTGCGCAAGCCTACTTCCCCGTGCATCAGTTCGGCCAAGCGCCGGCAAATGGCCAGCCCCAGGCCGGTGCCACCGTAGCGGCGGGTGGTCGAGCTGTCGGCTTGCTCAAAATCCTGAAACAGCCGCGCCTGGTCAGTTGCTGCGATGCCGATGCCGCTGTCCTGCACCTCGAAACGCAAGCGCAGGGTGTCGCCGTCCTCGCTTTCGCAGCGGGCCGACAGCCGCACGAAGCCGCTGTCGGTGAACTTGACCGCGTTGTTGGCGAAGTTCAGCAAGATTTCGGTGATGCGCTGGCCGTCGCCGAGCAGCGATTGGCCGCTCAAGGCCTCATCGACATCCAGCTGCAGTTGCAGGTTTTTGCCGGCGACCGTGTGGGTCAGCAGGCTGCTGGTGGTGTCGAGCACTTGGCTGACGGTGAAGGCGGCGCGCTGCAAACGCATTTTGCCGGCTTCGATTTTCGAAAAATCCAGCACGTTGTTGATGATGCCGAGCAAATGCACGGCCGCATCGCTGACCATTTGCAGCCGCGTTTGCTGGACGGGCTCGGTGCTGTCCCGGTGGACCAGATAGGTCAAGCCGATGATGGCATTCATCGGCGTGCGAATTTCGTGGCTCATATTGGCCAAAAAGGCGCTTTTGGCCTGGTTGGCGGTTTGGGCCGCCTGAGTGGCCAGGGCCAGCTCTGCCGTGCGGGCTTCGACCAGCTCCTCCAGGTTCAGTCGGTGGCGCAGCAGTTCTTGCGCATCGCGGCGCTGGCGCGAAATATCGGTCAGAAAGCCATGCCAAAGCACGCCGCCTTGGCCGTCCGCCTGGGCAATCGCGTTGCCGTACAGCCAGCGCTCGCCCGCTTCAGCGGGTTCGGTTTGCGCACTGCGGTGGCTGCGAAACTCCTGCTGCCAGGGCTGCAATTGGCGCGCCGAAGCCAACAAGGATTCACCCACCGCTTGCCGGTCGAGTGGGTGAATCTGCGAAAACCACAGGCTGCCGTCCCGGCTCAGCTCGGCGGCGGTGAGCTGGAAATAGTCTTTCACGGCTTCGCTGACATAGGTGAACGCGAACTGCCCGTCGGCCCCCAGGCGCAATTGGTAGACCACGCCGGGCACGGTCTCGGCAATGCCGCTGAGCCGCACGATCAGCGCTTGCTGTGCCTCGAACTGCTGTTGCAGGGCCGCGCGCATGTGTTCGAGATGGCTGCCGAGTTGGCCGATTTCGTCGCTGCGGCCCGGTTTCAACTGAGCGCTGAAGCGGCCTTCGGCCAGGTCGTTGGCAAAGCGGCCGAGCGCACGCAGCGGCCGCAGCAGGCGTGAGTTCAGCAGCCACAGCAGCAGCGCCAGCGAGGCCAGCAACTGCCCGCCGACCGTGGCCGCGTAGAGCCAGCGCTCGCGCGCCAGTGCAGCGCTGCTGAGGTGGTCATCGATTTCCATCTCGATGTGGCCGATGCGGGTCGTGCCCCGGTAAATGTCGCGCTCGCCCGTCGTGCTGCGGCCCAATTGACGGGCGGTCAGACGAACCTCGATGAAGGGTGCGGCTTTGCTGTCCTCGGTGACGCTGATTTTCACCACGTCGGGTGACTTCATGAGGGCGGCCACGACCTCGCGCGCGGCCACTTGATCCAGGTTCCAGAGCAACTCCGGCAGGCTGCTGGCCAGCACATCGAGCTTGGCTTCCAGCTCGCGCTGTTGCGAGGCTTGCGCCACTTGCGGTTCGTACCAACCGATCAAGAGGCCGCCGACGATCAGCGCCGGCAGCAGCAAGCCGATGCCGGCCCCCGTGGCAATAGTGACAAACAGGGAACTGCTGGCTTTTCTGCTCAAAACGGCCTCTTCAGTCATGCAGGTGTTGCGCAGGATATAGGTAGTTGAGCGGCTACGTCTCGCTCGATGCGCATTGCTTGGCGCTGATCCTGGGGGCTATTCGGTGCATTCGGCGTATTCGGCTCATTTGGCTCGTTCGTCGCATCTGACCCATTCGAAGCCCACACGCTTGAGCAGTGGAAAGTTCTCACCCTCTCAGGGCTCGTCCCAGTCTTTCCAGTCGACGTCGTAAGCCTGGCGGTACAAGGTCACGGCGTGGCCCACCGTCGGGCTGAACGCGCCTTGGCCGATCAAGGCCAGCGTGCCGAGGTGATTCAGCCGGTCTTTGACCGGCCCTTTCAGGCCGGCAAACCACAGCTCGATACCGCGTTGCTGCAGCTCGCTGTACAGCACGCACAGCATGTCTGAGGCGGTAATGTCCACGTCGGAAATCGCCTCGGCCGCCACCACCACCCGGCGCGTCGGCGTCGGCGCCCGATCGACGGCCTGATGGACTTGTTCGCGAAAAATTTCTGCGTTGGCGAAAAACAGCTGAGCGTCCCATCGAAACAACACCAGGCCCGGAATCTGCCGTCCCTCCGGGTGGCGGCTGGCGTCGTGATAACCCTTGCGTCCGTCAACGCGAGCCAGCACCGCAAAGTAGGGGTGCCAGGCATTCCACACCAGCATCAGCAGGGCGAGCGAAACGGTGATGAAAATACCCTCGATCACGCCGACGAAGGCGACGCCGACAAAGCTGCAGACGGACAGCGCAAATTCCACCGGACGCAGCCGCCACAAGGCCCACATGCCGGGCAGATCCGCGAAGGACAGACAGGCGGCAATCACCACCGCGCCGAGCGCCGCGCTGGGCAAGTCGCTGAGCAGCGTGGGGGCCCACACCAGCAAAGCGGCGATGGCGGCCGCGCCAACCAGGCCGGTCACTTGCGTCTTGGCACCGGCCGCCTCGGCCACCGGTGTGCGCGACGCGCT
>CANFYD010000171.1 GCA_947450745.1 Burkholderiales bacterium | reverse complement strand
CTTGAATCACGCCATGCAGCGCGGCGGGTGGCAGCTCGAACGCATGTTGCAGGCTGCCTCGCTGCAAGGCTTCGAGCTCGATGCGGCTCAAGTGACCGTCAGCCAGCATCGTCAAGGCGACGATGCGGCTGGCCGCTTCCGGGCTGTTGTGGGGGTAGGGACGCATAAAAGTCGCTCCGGTTTTAGAAGTTGACTCAGTCGTCTTTGCCGAATCCGCCGAAGCCGAACAGGCTCAGCAAGCTGGTGAACAGGTTGAAGATCGACAAGTAGAGGCTGACCGTGGCCAGCACATAGTTGCTTTCGCCACCGTTCACGATGCGGCTGGTTTCAAACAGGATCAGGCCGGCCGACAGCAAGGCGACCATCGCCGACACCGCCAAGCCGAGCGCCGGAATCTGCAGGAACACGGCGCCCAAGCCCGCCAGCAGCGCGATCACCATGCCGGCAAACAGGAAGCCGCCCATGAAGGAGAAGTCGCGCTTGGACGTCAAGACCCAGGCGGACAGGGACAAGAAGGTGGCACCGGTGGCTGCCAGCGCCATCAACACGACCTGACCGCCACCGGCCATCGCCAGCGTTCTGGACAACATGGGCCCGAGCGTGAAGCCCATGAAACCGGTCAGGGCAAACACGACAGGCAGGGCCCAGCCGCTGTTCTTCAACTTGTTGACGGCGTAGAGCAAGCCGAAATAGCCGCCCAGCGTCAGCAACAGGCCGGGTGATGGCAGGCGCAGCGACACGCTGGCGGCGGCCACTGCCGCGCTGAACAGCAGCGTCAACGAGAGCAGCGCGTAGGTGTTGCGCAGCACGCGGGCCGAGTTGGCCGCCTCGGCAGGAAGTTGCGTGGCGGGTGAGTCGACGACGACCAGCGCACCGTTGCTGGCGCTGGGGCTGGTGACGCGGGAGAGGGATTCCATGGGGTAGTCCTTGAGTGGGGTTGCGGATTCAGCGGCAAGATTCAGCAGCGATGGCCGGTCGGCGCTGGATTCACTGCGAGCGCGTAGCTTAGGCAAGGCGCTGCTATTGAAAAAGCAGTGAATCGCGAACTGACACTTCGGTTGAACCTGCTGAGTCAGGCGGGTCGGAATAATTTTTCCGGTGCGCGGGCAGCGCCACTGCACTTTTGAACCGGATCACAGAATGCTCGGTTTAGAATCCGCCCCGAAGTTGACGTTGACGTAAACGTCAACCTAAAGTTGATGTCGCCAGGCCCGACCCGGCTCGGCCAGACAATCGATCAAACCCCTGAGACACAAGGAACTGTGATGAATCTGCCTGGACTGAATTTCCAACTTGGCGAAGACGTCGATGCGTTGCGCGACGCGGTTTATCACTTTGCGCAGGCCGAAATCGCGCCGCGCGCAGCCGAGATCGACGCGACCGATCAGTTCCCGATGGACCTGTGGCAAAAGATGGGCGAGCTCGGCGTGCTGGGCATCACCGTGGCCGAGGAATTTGGCGGCGCCAATATGGGTTATCTGGCCCACATGATCGCGATGGAAGAGATCAGCCGGGCGTCCGCCTCGGTCGGCCTGTCCTACGGCGCGCATTCCAACCTGTGCGTGAACCAGATCAATCGCAACGGCAGCGCCGCCCAGAAGGCGAAATACCTGCCCAAGCTGATCAGCGGCGAGCATGTCGGCGCGCTGGCAATGAGCGAGCCGGGGGCCGGCTCCGACGTGCTAAGCATGAAGCTGAAGGCCGAGGACAAGGGCGGCTATTACCTTCTGAACGGCAACAAGATGTGGATCACCAACGGCCCCGACGCCGACACGCTGGTGGTCTACGCCAAGACCGACCCGGAGCTGGGCGCGCGCGGTGTCACCGCCTTCCTGATCGAAAAAGGCATGGCGGGCTTCTCCATCGCCCAAAAGCTGAACAAGCTGGGCATGCGCGGCAGCCACACCGGCGAGCTGGTGTTCCAGAACGTCGAAGTGCCGGCCGAGAACGTGCTGGGCCATCTGAACGGCGGCACCAAGGTGTTGATGAGCGGCCTCGATTACGAGCGCGCGGTGCTGACCGGCGGGCCGCTGGGCATCATGCAAGCGGTGATGGACAACGTGATCCCCTACATCCACGACCGCAAGCAGTTCGGCCAAAGCATCGGCGAGTTCCAGCTGATCCAGGGCAAGGTGGCGGACATGTACACCGTGCTGCAGGCTGGGCGCTCGTTTGCTTACACGGTGGCCAAGAACCTCGATTTGCTGGGCGCTGAGCATGTGCGCCACGTGCGCAAGGACTGCGCGTCCGTCATCCTCTGGACGGCCGAAAAAGCCACCTGGATGGCCGGTGAGGGTGTGCAGATTTTTGGCGGCAACGGCTATATCAATGAATACCCGCTGGGCCGTTTGTGGCGCGATGCCAAGCTGTACGAGATTGGTGCCGGCACGTCGGAAATCCGCCGCATGCTGATCGGGCGCGAGTTGTTCGCCGAGACGATGTAAGCCAAACAAGGGCGCGCGCCAAGGACAATCTCCGCCATGAGCACTGATCTGAACGAGCTGCTGGACAGCAACAAACAATGGGCGGCCGACACCGAAGCGCGGGAGCCGGGCTTCTTCTCGCGCCTGCTGAAGCAGCAAACGCCGCAATACCTGTGGATCGGTTGTGCCGACAGCCGGGTGCCGGCCAATGAGCTGGTCAATCTGCTGCCGGGTGAGTTGTTCGTGCACCGCAATGTGGCCAATGTGGTGGTGCACTCCGACTTGAACTGCCTGTCGGTGATGCAGTTCGCGGTCGATGCGCTGAAGGTCAAGCACATCATCGTGGTCGGGCATTCGGGTTGCGGCGGCGTCAAGGCGGCCTTGTTGGACATTCGCACCGGGCTGGCCGACAACTGGCTGCGCCATGTGCAGGACGTGCGCAACCACCACCAGGACTGGCTGGACAGCCTTGCGCCCGAGCGCCGCGTTGATGCGCTGTGCGAGCTCAATGTGCTGGAACAGGCGCGCAACGCTTGCCAAAGCACGGTGGTGCAAGACGCCTGGGCGCGCGGCCAGGAGATCGTCGTGCACGGCTGGGTCTACGGCCTGCACAACGGCTTGCTGGAGGACTTGAGCATCACCGCAGGGTCGGCCGAGCAAGTGGGCCCGGCTTTTCAGCGCGCCTTGAGTGCGGTCAAGCTGCGGCATGAAGGTGCCCAGCTAAGCGCTTAAGCTCGGCGATCTGAACCGTTCTGGAGCCCCGATGTTTCCGCAAAAACTGACCGACCCGCGCGCCTTCGAGATCGCCCAAGCGATGCTGGGCGGCTTCAACCGCCATTACCGCTTGTTCCGGGCCACCTCGGCCGAGGCCAAGCAGCGTTTCGAGCGGGCCGACTGGCACGGTCAGCAGCGCGCTCAGGTCTTGCGCATCGAGTTCTACGATACCCGCGTCGATGAAGCGATCAGCCTGCTGGAAGAACGCTACCAGACCAGCACACTGCCTATGGAAATCTGGCAGCAGGTCAAGCTGCACTACATCGGCCTGCTGGTCGACCACCACCAGCCGGAGCTGGCCGAAACCTTCTTCAACTCGGTCTGCACCCGCATCCTGCACCACGGCTATTTCCACAACGATTTCATCTTTGTGCGTCCCGCCGTGTCGACCGAATACATCGAGAACGAAGAGCCGGCGGCCAAACCGACCTACCGCGCCTATTACCCGACGCGCGACAACCTGGCCGACACGCTGCAGCGCATCGTCAACAACTTCCAGCTCGATCTGGACTTTGAAGACCTGGGTCGCGACATTGCGTGGGCGATGACCGCGATGCGGCGCGAGTTGGGTGACTTGCGCTGGCGCACCAATTTCCAGATCCAGGTGCTGAGCTCGCTGTTCTATCGCAACAAGGGCGCTTATCTGGTCGGCAAGATCGTCAACGGCTTCTCCGAGACGCCGTTTGCGCTGCCGATTCTGCACAACGAGCGCGGCTTGCTGTACATCGACGCGGCGCTGTTCGGTGAAGACGATTTGCTGATGCTGTTCAGCTTTGCGCGCGCCTACTTCATGGTGGACATGGAGGTGCCCAGCGCCTACGTGCAGTTCTTGCGCTCGATGATGCCGCGCAAGCCGCGGGCCGAAATCTACAGTGCCATCGGCCTGCAAAAGCACGGCAAGAACCTGTTCTACCGCGACTTTCTCTACCACTTGCGCCATTCCAGCGACAAGTTCCGCATCGCGCCCGGCATCAAGGGCATGGTGATGCTGGTGTTCGACCTGCCGTCCTATCCGTTCGTGTTCAAGCTGATCAAGGACTTCTTCCCGCCGCAAAAAGAGACCTCGCGGGAGCTGATCCAGAGCAAGTATTTGCTGGTCAAGCAGCACGACCGCGTCGGCCGCATGGCGGACACGCTGGAATACTCGAATGTGGCCTTTCCGCGCCACCGTTTCGACGACGAGTTGGTGGCCGAGTTGCGCCATTTCTGCCCCAGCCTGATCGAGGAAAACACCAGCAACGGGGCCGACGACCTGATCCTCAAGCACGTCTACATCGAGCGCCGCATGGTGCCGCTGAACATCTATTTGCAAGAGGCCACGCCGGAGCAGATGGAGCATGCGGTGATCGAGTACGGCAACGCGATCAAGGACTTGGTGGCCGCCAACATCTTCCCCGGCGACATGTTGTGGAAGAACTTCGGTGTGACGCGCCACGGCAAGGTCGTGTTCTACGACTACGACGAAATCGAATACCTGACCGACTGCAACTTTCGCCGTGTGCCCGAGCCGCGCAACGAGGAAGAAGAAATGTCGGCCGAGATTTGGTACCGCGTCGGGCCGCGCGATGTATTCCCGGAAACCTTCGGGCCCTTCTTGCTCGGCCACCCCGGCGTGCGCGAGCTGTTCATGCGCCACCATGCCGACCTGCTGGACGCCGGCTTCTGGCAAGAGCATCAAGCCCGCATCCGCGCCGGCCATGTGCATGACGTCTTCCCCTACGAGACGGCGAAGCGCTTTTACGCGGCCCCGAAAACCCAGTTGTTGCTGCCGGTTGACGGCGCGGCGCTGATGGCGGCCAGCCACCAAGACTTGCCCGCCCACTGAGCCAGGCGTGCACCACGCTGCGCTCGCAATCCCTAACCCCTTTCCCCAGGAGCTTCCATGTCTGATTCCATCGTCATTGTTTCCGCCGCCCGTACGCCAATTGGCGGCCTGTTGGGGGATTTCTCAAGCCTGGCCGCTTGGGAGTTGGGCGCGGCGGCGATCCAGGCCGCAGTCGAGCGGTCCGGCGTTGCCGGCGCAGCGATCAACGAAGCCTTTATCGGCAACTGCCTGATGGCCGGTCAGGGCCAAGCGCCGGCCCGCCAAGCGGTGTTGAAGGCCGGCCTGCCGCATTCGGTCGGCGCGGTCACCTTGTCCAAGATGTGCGGTGCCGGCATGCGCGCCACCATGCTGGCGCACGACACCTTGATGGCTGGCAGTGCCGACATCCTGGTTGCCGGCGGCATGGAGAGCATGAGCAATGCGCCGCATCTGATGTTTGCCCGCAAGGGCATCAAGTACGGCGCGGCGCAACTGTTCGACCACATGGCGATGGACGGCCTGGAAGACGCTTACGAGCGAGGCAAGTCGATGGGCTTGTTCGCCGAGCAATGCGTCAGCAAATACGGCTTCACTCGCGCCGCACAAGATGCGTTTGCGATTGCCTCCACCGAACGCGCCCGCCGCGCCAACGAGGACGGCAGTTTTGCCTGGGAAATGGCCCCGGTGACCGTGGCCGCACGCGGTGGCGACACCGTGATCAGCCGCGACGAGCAGCCGTTCAAGGCCAAGCTGGACAAAATCGCCGGACTGAAGCCCGCCTTCCTGAAAGACGGCACGATCACCGCCGCCACCTCCTCGTCGATCTCCGATGGCGCAGCGGCGCTGGTCCTGATGCGCGCCAGCACCGCCGCCAAGTTGGGCCTGGCACCGGTCGCCCGCATCGTCGGCCATACGGTGCATGCGCAAGAACCGGCCTGGTTCAGCACCGCACCGGCCGGAGCGATCAGCAAACTGTTGGCCAAGAACGACTGGGATGTCAAAAGCGTCGACCTGTGGGAAGTCAACGAGGCCTTTGCCGCCGTCACGATGGCGGCGATGGCCGAGTTCAAATTGCCGCACGAGATCGTCAACGTCAACGGCGGTGCGGTCGCGCTGGGCCACCCGATCGGGGCGTCCGGGGCCCGCATCATCGTCACCCTGATCGGCGCGTTACGCCACCGTGGCCTGAAGCGCGGTGTCGCGTCGCTGTGCATCGGTGGCGGCGAGGCGACCGCCATGGGCATCGAGCTGCTGTGAAAAGCGCAACCACCGCCGCAACTCCAGCCAAAGGGCAGAAATGATACTCAGTGAAGACCACCGTGCCGTGCAAGACGCCGTGCGCGCTTTTGTGCAGGAGCAGATTGCCCCCAAAGCGGCCGAATGGGACAAAACCCACCACTTCCCGGCCGCCGAGCTGAAGGGCTTGGCCAGCCTAGGTTGTTACGGCGTGGCCGTGCCGAGCGACTACGACGGGGCCGGGCTGGACTATCTGGCCCTGGCCATCATCCTGGAGGAAGTGGCCGCCGGTGACGGTGCCACCTCTACCGTGGTCAGTGTCAACAACTGCCCGTGCTGCTCGATCCTGATGGCCTTTGGCAATGAGGATCAAAAGCAGCGCTTCCTGAAGCCGCTGGCACGTGGCGACATGCTGGGCGCGTTCTGCCTGACCGAGCCGCACGTCGGCTCCGAAGCCGGTGGCCTGCGCACCACCGCCGTGCGGGACGGCGATGCCTACGTGTTGAACGGCGTCAAGCAGTTCATCACCAGTGGCAAAAACGGGGATGTGGCCATCGTGATGGCGGTCACCGACAAGGCTGCGGGCAAGAAGGGCATCAGCGCCTTCTTGGTGCCGACGCAGACGCCCGGCTATGTCGTGGCGCGCATCGAAGACAAGATGGGTCAGCACGCCAGCGACACCGCGCAAATCAATTTCGAGAACTGCCGCGTGCCAGTGGCCAACCTGATTGGCACGGAAGGCCAGGGCTTGAAGATTGCCTTGTCCGGCTTGGAAGGCGGCCGCATCGGCATTGCGGCGCAGGCGCTGGGCATGGCGCGGGCGGCGTTCGAGGCGGCCCTGAAGTACAGCAAGGACCGCGTCACCTTCGGCCAGCCCATCTTCAACCACCAGGCGATCCAGTTCAAATTGGCCGACATGGCGACCCAGATCGAGGCCGCGCGCCAGTTGATCTGGCATGCCGCCTGTTTGAAAGACGCCGGTCAGCCTTGCTTGAAGGAAGCGGCAATGGCCAAGTTGTTCGCCAGCGAAATGGCCGAAAAGGTCTGCTCCGACGCGATTCAAGTGCACGGCGGTTACGGTTATGTCAGTGACTTCCCGGTCGAGCGCATCTACCGCGATGTGCGGGTCTGCCAGATTTACGAAGGCACGTCCGAAGTGCAGAAGATCTTGATCGGCAGAGCGCTCGCCCTCTGAGAGGGTGAGAACTTTTTACTGCGCGGCCGCCATGCGTCGTTGGCTGGGTACTCGGAATCCTCACGTACCTGGAGTACGTTCCGGTTCCTGCGCCCCATCCGCCTAGCCTGACAGCCGCTCGCT
>CANFYD010000170.1 GCA_947450745.1 Burkholderiales bacterium | reverse complement strand
GTAGTGCCAGTGCCAGTGCCAGTGCCAGCAACGGCACGGCGCGCCGTCAATCATTGGTCGAGGTGGGCAACGCCGCACAGCGCCGCATGCTGCCCAAGCTGGATCTGCTGCAATGGGTGGCCAGCTTGGCTTGACGCTGCCGGGGCAGGCGCGCCGCCGTTGAAAATCAACGCACCCAGCGTTCCACCACGGCCGCCACGCGCTGGCCGAAGGCCCGTGCCGTAGCCAGGTCGCCGGGCACCATCTCGTCGGCCGAGGCGTCGGACGGGGTGGTGGTCAGCAGGCCGGCATAGCCGCCCAGGTTGTTGATGTCGTCGCGCGTGGCGGCCTTGTCGTTCGGGGCCTTCATGCCCATGCCGACCCACACCATGCTGTGCTGCTGCGACATCGTGAACAGCGACTGGATGGTGCTGCCCTTGTCGCCGTTCAGCGTGGCGGAATTGGTGAAACCGGCCGCAATCTTGTCCTTCCAGACCTGGCCATACCAGGGCTTGCTGGACGCATCGACAAACTTCTTGAACTGCCAGGACGGCCCGCCCATATAGGTCGGTGTGCCGAAGATGATGGCGTCGGCAGCGGCCAGCACATCCCAGTCGGTCGGGGCGATATTGCCCTCGGCGTCGATGGCCAACAGCGTGCCGCCGCTGCCTTCGGCCACTGCCTCGGCAATTTTTGCGGTGTGGCCGTAGCCGCTGTGAAAAACGATAACGATCTTGCTCATGGGGTTCTTTCGTTTGAAAAATTGAAATGCAGCGGCAAAGCCAAGTTTCTGTAGGGCGGGTCGCGACCCACGTCTGGCCGTGACCGCGTCCTTGCTCGTCGCGCCTTTTGCCTGCGCCGCTCCGGCACGCTTCATGGCCCTCTTGCTCCGCTCCGGCTCGCGTCGTGGTCTTCGTCGCGGGTCGCGACCCGCCCTACTTTGGCTTACGCAGCCAGATCGAACACCAACACCTCGGCGTCCTGCCCGGCGCTGATCAGCACTTGATCGGTCTGCTGCAACTGCACCGCATCGCCGCTGCTCAGCGTCTGGCCATTGACCTGCAAGCTGCCGCGCACCAGATGCACATAGGCCAGCCGGCCTGCGGCCAGCGTCAGCGTGGCTTGCTCGGCGCCGTCAAACAGACCGGCATAAAGCCGCGCATCGGCATGCAGCGACACCGAGCCCTGCGCGCCGTCGCCAGAGGCGATCAAGCGCAAGTTGCCGCGCTTTTCAGCCGCCGGGAAATTCGTCTGCTCATAGCTGGGCGTGGCACCCTGGCGCTTCGGCTGAATCCAGATTTGCAGAAAATGCGCCGGCTCGCTGGCTGAGTTGTTGAACTCGCTGTGGCGCACGCCGGTGCCGGCGCTCATGCGCTGCACATCACCGGGTTTGATCACACCGGCGTGGGTGCCAGCGGCGGTGCCGTTGCCCATGCTGTCCTTGTGGGCCAGCTCGCCGCTCAGCACATAGCTGATGATTTCCATGTCGCGGTGGCCGTGGGTGCCAAAGCCGGTGCCCGGCGCAATGCGGTCCTCATTGATGACCCGCAACGCACCAAAACCCATGCGCTTGGCGTCCAGATAGTCGGCAAAAGAAAAACTGTGGAACGACTTCAGCCAGCCGTGGTCGGCATAGCCGCGCTCACTTGATTTGATCAACTCCAACATCACATCTCCTTCGGGTTGGACCGGTTAACGTGGACAGTTAATCGGGTCTGTTCTGCAATGGATTCACTGTAGGTTGCGGCCTCGGCCTGGGAGTCAAAGCCGCTTGAAGCCATCATTCAAATAAGATGAACAGGACTTGCCCCAACCTGCCACCGCACGAGAACCCTGACCGATGCAACCCCATGAAAAACGCCGTGCGCTGACGCCGGAAGCGCTGTCCATGATGGACAGCATTGCCCGCACCGGCAGTTTTGCCGCCGCCGCCCGCGAGATCGGCAAGGTGCCGTCCGCCTTGACCTACAGCGTGCGGCAACTGGAAGAAGCGCTGGACGTGTTGCTGTTCGACCGCAGCTCCCGTCAAGCGGTGCTGACGGCCGCCGGCCAGGAGTTGCTGGTCGAGGGCCGCCGCTTGCTGCAGGAAATGGACGCCGTCGCCAACCGGGTGCGCCGCATCGCCACCGGCTGGGAAAGCGAGCTGACGATTGCTGTCGATGACGCGGTGGCACAGCGCGCGGTGTTCGACCTGATGGAGGCGTTCTACCAACTGCCGGCCGAGGCCGATTCGACAACGGCCGGGCCGCCGACCCGTTTGAAGCTGCGCATCGAGGTCTTGTCCGGCACCTGGGAGGCCTTGATTTCCGGCCAGGCCGACCTGGCCATCGGCACCTCGGCCCAACCGCCCGGCAGCGCCGTGCATTGCGAGCTGCTGGGCGACATGGAGATGGTGTTTTGCGTCGCACCGCACCACCCGCTGGCGGCGGCCGTGGAGCCGCTGGACGCCGCCAGCATCGCGCTGCACCGCATCATCACCGTGGCCGACACCGCCCGCAGCTTGGTGCCGATGACGATTGGCGTGATGCCCGGGCAGGACACGCTGACCATGCCGTCGATGACCGCCAAGCTGGAAGCGCTGATGCGCGGCTTGGGTTGCGGTGCCCTGCCGGTGGCGATGGTGCGCCGCCACATCGACGCCGGGCGGTTGGTGCACAAGGCCATCGAGCAAGGCCCGCGCATCATTGCGCTGCACTACGCCTGGCGCAACACGGCCGCCACCGGTGGCCAGCCGCCCGGCCGCGCGCTGGCTTGGTGGTTGCAGCAACTGCAAAGCACCGTCACCCGGCGCGCCTTGATCGAGCAGCATGAAGGGCTGCTGTTGTGAGTGGTGTGAGTGTTTTGACTGCTGTGGCGGCCGGACGCGCATGACATCCAACGCCTACATCGGCCGCTTTGCCCCCTCGCCCACCGGCCCGCTACATGCCGGCTCGCTGGTGGCTGCCTTCGGCAGTTGGCTGGATGCCCGCGCCCATGCCGGGCAATGGCTCATTCGCATCGAGGATGTAGACGCACCGCGCTGCCCGCCCGGTGCTGATCACTTCATGCTTGGGCAGCTGGCCCGCTGCGGCTTGCTGCCGGACGCCACGCCGCTGTGGCAATCGCAGCGGAGTGACTTGTACGCCGATGCGCTGGCAGACTTGCAGCGGACAGGCTGGGCCTTTGGCTGCGGTTGCTCCCGCAAAGAGGTCGCGGCGCTGAGTAAAGGCTTGGTTTATCCCGGCACCTGCCGCAACGGCTTGCACGGCCGCCCACTGCGCGCCTGGCGCTTGCGCAGCGACGGGCCACGCGTCGACTGGCACGACCGCCGCCTCGGGCCCCAATCTCAGCAGCTCGACACGGCAGTGGGCGACTTCGTGCTGCAGCGCGCCGACGGGCTCTGGGCTTATCAACTGGCCGTGGTGGTGGACGACGCCGCCCAGCGCGTGACCGACATCGTGCGCGGTGCCGACCTGGCCGACAACACGCCGCGTCAGATTCGCTTGCAGCAGTTGCTCGGCCTGCCCTTGCCCCGCTACCTGCATCTGCCACTGGTGCTGGCCAGCGACGGCGAAAAGTTGTCCAAACAGAACGGCGCGCAGGCGGTTGACCTGAGCGACCCCACCAATGCCCTGCGCGAGGCCGGCCGAGCGTTGGGCTTGTGCCTGCAAGCCGCCACGCTGGCCGACTTGCAGGCCGAGGCGATCAGCGCTTGGCGAGCCCTGTACGGGCCGCCTGAACTGGTTTGATGGCATGATTCTGGCCTCGCCGCCAGCGACAGCGCGGCACTGAACACAAGGAAGCAAGACATGATCACGACCCCAAGCGGCCTGCAAATTGATGACACCACCGTCGGCACCGGTGCCGAGGCCAAAGCCGGCCAAGACGTCACCGTGCACTACACCGGCTGGCTCTTCAAGGACGGCGTCAAAGGTGCCAAGTTCGACAGCAGCAAGGACCGCAAAGACCCGTTCAAATTCGAGCTCGACGGCGGCCAAGTGATTCGCGGTTGGGACGAAGGCGTGCAGGGCATGAAGATCGGCGGCTCCCGCGTGCTGATCATCCCGTCGGCGCTGGGCTATGGCGAACGCGGTGCCGGTGGTGCCATCCCGCCGAACGCCACGCTGATGTTCGAAGTGGAGCTGCTGGCTCTCAGCGGCGGTGCCGAAGAAGCGCTGACCCTGACGCTGCAAACCACCGCCAGCGGCCTGCAATTTGAAGACACCCTGATCGGCGAAGGTGCCGAAGCCACGGCCGGCCAGCGCGTCAGCGTGCACTACACCGGCTGGCTGTTCAAGAACGGCGGCAAGGGCAAGAAGTTCGACTCCAGCAAAGACCGTGGCGACCCGTTCCGCTTCGAGTTGGCCGGCGGCGAAGTCATCAAGGGCTGGGACGAGGGCGTGCAAGGCATGAAAGTCGGCGGCACCCGCCTGCTGGTGATCCCGGCCGCACTGGGCTATGGCACTCGCGGTGCTGGCGGCGTGATCCCCCCGAACGCGACGCTGCTGTTCGAGGTGGATTTGCTGGCGGTGTAAACCGGCTTTGCACCTGGCTCAGCGGCCGGTGCGTCCAGCACGAAGCTGGCCACATCGTCCAGCACCGGTGCCAGCCAGCGCAGCGGCAGGCCAAACGCGCCGATCAGCGTCACGTGGTTGGCGTGCTCGTAGCGGTGCAGACTGACCGGCACGCCCGCAGCCGACAGCCGCGCCGCCAAGGCCGCCGTGTTCCGTTCGGGGTTGACCAGTGAGTCGGTGCTGCCCGCCGCCAGAAAGCTGGGCGGCGCGGCGGCACTGGCAAAGGCCAGCGGCTGCGTGCCGGGCGGGTAGTCGGGGTGAAAGAACACCGGCTGCGCGTCGCGATTGCTCATCGGCAAGAAGTCGTATGGCCCGGCCAGACCGATGAAACCCGCCAGCTCACCCGGTGTGTGGCCGCTGGCCGCCAGCCAGCGCCCGTCGAGCGCCAGCATCGCCGCGTTGTAAGCACCCGCGCTGTGCCCCATCACGAACACCCGCTGCGGGTTGCCGCCTTGCTCGGCTGCATGCGTGAGGCCCCAGGCCAGCGCCTGCGCGCTGTCGGCCAGAAAGTCGGGGTAGCGAACCTCGGGGTAGAGCCGGTAGTCGGCCACCAACGTCAGCAGGCCGCGCGCCGCCAGCGCGGCACCGACAAAGCCGTACTGCGCCCGCTCACCGCTGTTCCACGAGCCCCCGTAGAAAAACACCACCACCGGCCAGCCACCAGCCGGCGCGAGGCCGGCCGGGCGGTAGATGTCGAGCCGCTGACGCGGCAAGGCGCCGTAGGCGATATCGCTGACGCGGGAGTGGCTGTCGGTAGCGGCCAGCGCATTCAGCGTGGCAAGCGGAGCGCAAGCACTCAGCACCAGCAGCAATGCCACAGTGCCCAGGCCCGTAATCAATGTCGGTTTGATCCATGTCATGCCAGTAGCTTACGCAGTGTTTGCACCGGCGGATGCAAAGTGGCTTGCGCAAGCCTTTGGCAAGCAGCCTCTGAGCAGCTCGAACGACGGGCCAGAAGAGCCCAATCGCTCGGTCGCCGAGGAACACGTGACTGGGGCTACCGCGCAGACTCCTAGGCAACCCGACGCCGCTTGACCAATCCACCCAGCGCGGCCAAGCCGGCCAGCATCAAGGCCCAGCTACCCGGCTCGGGCACGGCGGTGACCGAGATCGTGCCGGTGCTGTAGAGCTCGCTGTAGTCCAGCTTTGTGCCTGCCGCGAGCAAGAAGCCGGTGGCGTCAATGCTCTTGAACACGCCGCTCGTGGTGCCCCAGTCCAGCAGATCAAAGTGCTGGCCGGCTTGCGCCACATAACCGTTCCAGGACGTCAAGACCAGCTTGCCGCCCAGCTTCAACGCGCCGCCGACGGAGAGCTTGTCGAAGCTGTCGTTCACCAGCGGTGCACCGGCCGCGCAGCTCAAGGTCGTGCAGGCATTGATGCCGCCGATCTCGGCCGTATAGATATTGCTGCTGGCAAAGGTGACCGAGCCCTGGATATAGCCGTAGCCGGGCGAGTTGCCAATGCTCAAGCCGCCCTCGAAGAACATCTTGCCGTCGCCGTTGACGTCAGCCCCGTTGCGCTGCTTGACCTCGGCCGCGAAGGTCGCCACCGAGCCTTCGGAGACGCGCAACTCGGCGCCGTTCTGCACCTCCAGCTTGCCGTAAAAGGTGGTGTTGCTGAGGCCCGAGAGAATGATTTGGCTGCCCGAGCCAGCGACGATGTCGGCGCGCAGCGCTGACGTGCCGCCGCTCAGAAAAATCTGTCCCTGGTTGGTCAAGGTGCCCGAGCGCAGCGTGCCGAAGCCGTTGATGCTGGCGCCGGCCTCGTTGACCATCACCTTGCCGTTGTTGTCCAGCGTGCCGCCGGACAACTGGATCTGGCCGGCATTGCTGGCCAGGCCTTGGCTGATCAGCAATTTGGCACCGCTGCCGGCCGCCAGGGTGCCGCCGTTGGGGCTGACGATGCGGCCGGCCAAGGTCAGCGTGCCGCCCTGCGCTTCGATCACGGCGATGGGGTCGATATTGGAGATGTCGCTGGTGATTTTGCCCAGGCCCTGGATCCGACCGTGATTGCCGATCTGGCCGCCGGCCAGGCTGGCGCTGTTGCCGCCCAGCAAGATCTGACCCCGATTGGTGAAGCTGTTGTCGACCTGCGTGCGGCCGCTGTCGACGACCAGGCTGCCTTGGTTGACGAAAATCGTGCCGATGCGGCCGCTGCCGCTGATGACTCCCTGGCTGGCGTTGAGCAACAAGCCACTGCCGACGACGGCCCCGCCGTTCAGATTGATCTGGCCGGTGTTGGACAGATAGGTGTCGCCGAGTTCGAGTTCGAGTTGCCGACCGGCCAGCAAGTTCCAGCTGCCGCTGTTTTGGTTGTCGCCGCTGTTGCTGAGCACCAGATCACCGCCGCTTTGGGTCAGCAAGCCGGTGTTGACGAAGCCGCCCGTGCCGGCTATGCGGCCGTAACCGCTCAGCTCGGTGGTGTTGAACAGCTGGCCGGTGCCGCTCAAAGCACCGCCGGCCAACTGCAGGCTGCCGACGTTGTTGAGCTGGGTGGTGGCGCTGAGCGTGCTGCCCTGGCCCACGCTGACCTGGCCAGAGAGATTGGCCTTGCCGACCTGCAGCTGGCCGCCGGCGAGGCTCAGCGTGCTGGCGTCGCTCTGCGTGAGCGTGCCACCCACGCTCAAGCTCATGGCGCTGGTGAGGGTGGTGTTGCGGGCCAGCAGGCCGGCGTCGGCAAAGCTGGCATCGCCGCTGAAGTGCAAGAGGCCACCGGTCCAGACGAAACTGCCGGCCTTGCTGGAATCGGCGCTGTTGACCAGGTTCAGCGTGCCGCCGGCCTGGGTGATGACGCCGCCGGCCTCGATGAGGAGGTAGCCGGCGCTCAAGGTCCCGCTGTTCAGCGTGTAGCTGCCGGCCTTGCCCGCTCGCAGCCGGCCCGCCACCTGGTGGGTGGTGTTACCCGACTGGGTGAAGCTGCTGCTGCCGCCGCCAACGCCGATATCGACATAGCCGTTGCTGAGGCTGGCCGCGCCGTCGTTGCTGTTGAGGATGTAGCTGCCCTTGCCCTGGCTGTCGTTCTGATAACCCAGCACCAGCCCGCCCAGGGTGGCG
>CANFYD010000169.1 GCA_947450745.1 Burkholderiales bacterium | reverse complement strand
AAACGTCAGCCAACGCGACAACCGCCAAGCGGGGCAGTACACCGCGACCGCAAGCCGTTTGATCTCGCAGCGAGGAGGGGTGGCCTGAGAGGGCCGCCGCAGTTTGCGGCCCTTTCAGCGCCAGTCGTCGCTGCGTGCTTTAAAACAGCTTGAACTCCGGCGGGGTACGGTTCCGGCTGGTGTCGGCCAAAGCCGCACGAACGGCGTCGTCAACCGTTTCCAGTGGAACGAACTCAAGGGCGCTGCGTGTGCTGTCCGGTAGCTCCCGCAGATCATTCAGGTTGCGTGCCGGCAGCAGCACCGTACTCAGCCCTGCGCGCTGAGCGGCCAGCACTTTTTCCTTGATGCCGCCGACCGGCAAGACCAAGCCTCGCAGGCTGATTTCACCGGTCATCGCAACCTCATGGCGCACGGCGCGGTCCGTGAACAGCGAAGCGAGCGCGATGAACATGGCCACGCCAGCGCTCGGGCCATCCTTGGGTATCGCACCGGCGGGAATGTGCAGATGCAGATCCATGTCCTCGAACATCGCCGGAGGGATGCGCAAATCAGCGGCACGCGCCTTGACCAGCGTGATCGCCGCCTGTGCGCTCTCCTTCATCACATCGCCGAGTTGTCCGGTCAAGGTCAGCTTGCCGCTGCCAGCCACACGCGAAGCCTCGATGAAGAGGATGTCGCCACCCACCGGCGTCCAAGCCAAGCCGGTAGCAACACCGGCGATGCTGCTGCGCAGCGCCACCTCATGTTCAAACTTGGCCGGCCCCAGGATCGCATCCAACGCGCCGGCATCAATGAGCACCTGCTCGTTGGAGCCTTCGGCCACCTTCAGCGCCGCATGCCGCATGGCCCGGCCGATCTCGCGCTCCAACTGGCGCACGCCGGCTTCGCGGGTGTAGTCGGCAATGATCAGCATCAGCGCGGACGGGCTCAGCACACATTGGCCCTCGCGCAAGCCATTGGCCTCGCGTTGCCGGGGCAAGAGGTAAGTCTGCGCAATCTGCAGCTTTTCCTCCTGGGTGTAGCCGGGCAGGTCAATCAGCTCCATTCGGTCGCGCACCGGCGCAGGCACGTTGTCGATCACATTGGCCGTGGCGATGAAGACCACGCGGCTGAGATCAAACGGAATACCCAGATAGTTGTCGCGAAAGCTGCCGTTCTGCTCCGGGTCCAGCACTTCAAGCAAAGCCGCAGAAGGATCGCCCTGGGCACTGGCACTCAGCTTGTCCACCTCGTCAAGCATCATCACGCAGTCGCGCGCGCCAGCCTTGCGCAAGCCCTGCAGAATATTGCCGGGCAACGCGCCGATATAAGTGCGGCGATGCCCCCGAATCTCCGCCTCGTCATGAACTCCGCCGAGCGAGACGCGCACGAACGGCCGCTGCAGCGCACGCGCGATGCTCTGCCCCACCGAAGTTTTGCCAACACCGGGCGCCCCCACAAAGCACAGGATCGGGGCTCGCCCCAGCGGATTGAGCTTGCGCACGGCAAGGAACTCAACCACCCGTTGCTTCACCCGCTCAAGCCCGAAGTGCTCGGCCTCCAAGGTCTGGCGAGCCGCCTGCAAATCGATCGGTGTCTCAAGCGGCGTGGCCCAAGGCAGTTCGACCATCCAATCCAGATAGTTGCGCAGCATCGAATATTCGCCGGACGCATCCGGCATGCTCTGCAGTCGACGTAATTCTTTTCGGGCGTGGGCCTCGGTATCGGGCGGCATGCCGGCCTTGGCAATCGCATCCTCCAGCGCGGCGATATCTGCATCGTCCTCACCGCTTTCGCCCAGCTCCTTCTGAATCGTCTGCAGCTGCTCACGCAACAGAAAGCGGCGCTGCCTGTCGTCCATCTGCTCTTTGGTGCGCTCGCCGATCTCCTTTGACAAGCGCAGCACCTCGATCCGGTGTGACAGTATTTGAAGCAGCTTGCCCACCCTGTCCTGCGTGGAGATGGTTTCGAGCAAGTCTTGCTTTTCGCTGACGGCGGCGTCAATCACGCTGGCCGTGATGTCCGCCAACTCTGCCGGCCCTCGAATAGCCTGCAGCGCATGAACCAACTCGGCCGGCACGCTGGGCAGCAGCGACAGCAATTCAAGGCTGCGCTCCCGCAATTGCAAGGCCAGCGCCTCGGTTTCAGCCGAAGACTCAGCGGTCTCCGCAATCAACTCCACCTTGGCAGCGAGAAACGGCGGCCCGGACACCAGCTCAATGATTCGAAAGCGCTGAGTGCCCTGAAACACCGCGTGATGCAGTTTTTCATGCGGGTTGATGTGATGAACCAGCTTGCCCAGGGTGCCTACCAAACACAGGGCATCCAAACCGGGATCATCTTCGCTGGCATCCTTTTGCAAAACGATGCCAACCGGCTTGCCTTCAGCGAGCGCGTAATCCAGCGCCGCAATCGACTTCGGGCGGCCCACGCTGACGGGAGCCAGCACATGGGGAAACAGCACCACGTTACGCATCGGGATCAGGGCCACGACGCCCGGCGGCATTTCGAAGAGCGGCGCTGAGGTCGGCTGATTCATGAGAACTCTCCCAGTGGCCTGTCAGCAGGATTTCAAGAAAACATGAATCAGCACACCACCGAAAACTAGGCTGCTGACGACAACCTACTGGCGCTGCGCTTTTATCGACACCGGCATCCGGTTAAACGTCACGACTATTCCGTCAAAGGCCACGCCTTACTGAATCGCGATAGGCTTGTTGCGGGAGCCCTCACGCTTGGGCAGAGTCAGCTTGAGGACACCGTCCTCCAGTTTGGCCACCACCTCTTTGTCGTCAATTTCATGGGCCAGCGAGAAGCCGCGCGAGATGGTGCCGTGATAGGTCTCCTTCAGCAGCACACGGCTACCGGATTTCTCTTCGCGCTCCTTCTTGATCTCAGCCGAAATGGACACAAAGTTGCCGTCGACGCTGACCCGAATGTCGTCCTTCTTTGCTCCGGGTATCTCGGCACGCACCTGGTAGTCATGGTCGTTCTCGGTCACATCGATACAGATGTCCGCCGGACTCTCTTCGGTCAATTGCAGCGGGCGCGTGGCGCGGCGAAAAAGCTCGGGGAACATATCGTCGAAACGTTGCAAACGCGTCAATGCACTCATCATGAATCTCCTGCTTCGTTGAAATAGTGGGCGACCTCGCCCACCCCGTCTTGCCCTTCAAAAGCGCCGCTTCAGCGGCCCGACTTGAGCTGCCGCCGCTTGGCGATCACCCCCAGCCAGCCCAAGCCGCCCAGCAGCAAGGCGTAGCTGGCGGGCTCCGGCACCGGGTGCAGCGCCTTCAACTCCATCGTGCCCACGCCGTTGATGTTCGAGATCACCTGGAAGGAGTAGTGATCCCAATGCGGTGTGACCCAATCGGCGGGGAACAGCAAGGTCTGACCGTTATGGTCGCCCATCTTGCTGTCGTAGCCGCCGGCACCCATCGTCCCGCTCAAATAGCCGGTGTAGATGGGGCCCAGCTTGTTTTCATTGCCGTGCGGATAGGGGCCGGGATCGGGCACCGCGTGTTGAACCTGCACCGCGCCCGTCCAAGTTTCCACCAGTTGACCGAATACCGGTTGGGACGCGACATTGGAATAAAACCCCAACAGCGCCCAGTTCGTCGGAGTGGGCACAGCCAGTGATGAAAATGCGCTGAGCGTGCCCGACCACACGATGTCCAGTTGCGTGGTGGTGTCAGTGAGTATGGTCACTGTGGCCACGGCATGGCTGGTCAGTGGCGCCGCCACCAGCGCCAGCGGCACGGCAACAGCGAGCAATAGTTTCTTCAGCATGGGATAACTCCTCCGAGTAGGTTGGCGGCAATGCCGCAGGTGCAATAGATGCTAAAAAGCTCAAGCTTAAAGACGTTGAGCCTGCTCAAAAAGCCAAGCAATCAGCCGCGTCAACATGGCATTGCGACGCAGGTTCTGCGCACCGACTGGATGCCAAACCGGGGTCAAGGGCAGCCGCTAGCCGTCGCTCAGCTGCGTGCTACGCTGAAACGAAACAGAAGTTTTCAGGACGACGCGATGGCCACCAGACACCCCCACACCGGGCAGCCCAGCCCGACCCATTCCGCGCTGGAGCTGCGTGCATTGCTTGAGCTGGGGCTGCTGCCCTGGTCCTTGCCCATCTTGCTGAACGCGCCGGTGGGCGATGGTCACCCTGTGCTGTTGTTGCCCGGCTTCATGGGCAGCGAATCCACGATGATCGGATTGCAGTTGTTTTTGCGTAACCGGGGCTACGCCGTCGAGAGCTGGGGCCTAGGCCGCAATGTCGGTTTTCACGCCAAACACGCCAACGCGCTGGAACAGAAGATTCGCCATCTGCACCACCAGACCGGTCGCAAGGTCAGCCTGGTCGGCTGGAGTTTGGGCGGTGTGTTCGCTGTGTTCGGCGCACATCAGGTGCCCGAATGCGTGCGCAGCGTCATCACGCTCGGCAGCCCCGTCTCGGTCGACCCGCAAGGCAGCGCGTCGCCGCCGCTGGTGCGGGCGATGTACCGGCTGGTGGCGCATCCGCTGGGACCGGCTGCCCACAGCATGCAGCCGCACGCCAAAAAGCTGCGCGAGCGTCAACTGCTGAGCATGCCGCTGAGCTGCCTGTACTCGCTCGGCGACGGCGTGGTGCCGCCGCAAGAAGCCACCGTCAACGGGGACCCGGCGCTGCATGAAAACGTGCAGGTACCGGGCAGCCACGTCGGCCTGGGCTTCAACGCGGTGGTGCTGTGGATCGTCGCCGACCGGCTGGCTCAGCCCGAGGGGCAGTGGCGGCCTTTCGAGCCGAGCGGGGCTTTGGGCTACGCTTACCGGCTGTTGACGCAGTGACCTGAACCGCCACATCAGCCTGAGCATCAGCCTGAGCACCACCCAACGCATCCACCTGCGCATCGGCCAGCGCCAGATACGCCTGAAAACTGTCGCGCAGGCATTGGGTAAAGGCCAGCGGGTCCGGGATCAATTCACGGCAAGACGTGGGCGAGATGACCAGCAGGTCTTCATACCGAGTCACCGCAAACGCCAAGCCCATGCCGTCGGCAATCGGCAGAATGGCCGAAAAATAAGTCATCTTGGCCCCGCCCAAGTAGAGCGATTTGGGCAGCGCCGGCAGTTCGGTGACGGTGCAACTGACCAAGGGCTGGGCAGCGCCCCGCTGAAACGGCAGCGCTCCGAACCACTTGGCGGCCAAGGCCACCCCGGCTGCAGGGGCATGGGTGGCCAACTCGCTGAACTTGCCCAGCGCTTGGGCTCGGCGATGGGGCTCGGGGGAGGCAAACTGCTGCTGTATCCAGACCAGCCGCTCCACCGGGTCGGCCAGTCGGGTGCCGAGTTGAATTCGCAACGGCACAGGTACAGGCGCAGGCACAGGCACAGGCACTGGGCTGGCGTCGCCCTCTTCACCCGCCGCCGGATCGCGGCCCAGGCTGACCCAGGCACTCAAGTCGCTGGCGGGCAACTCGCCATGCGCTTCGAGATAACTGCGCAGCCCGCCAGCGCAAACGGCCAGCACGGCGTCCATGACACGGGCACCGGGAACCAGGCGACTGATGCGCTCGAACTCTGCTTGCTTGAAGCGCCGGGTATCGAACACGCGGTGCGGGGACACGACCGAGTTGAAGCGCGTTGACGCGACGTGCTCGGGCCGCAGCACATCGTTGGCGAAGGCCACCGTCGCTGGCAACCAGGCCACCAGCGGTGCTAACCAGCGCAGCGGTGACAGCGCGGTGTGGGTGGCGGCCGCGCACATCAGGGACAGGGCGCTCGGCGCGGCCTCGGGGAACCAGGGCTCGGGTGGCGCCGCTTTGGGGGGGCGCCGTGTGAAGTCATGCAGGACCTCGATGATTTCATTGCGGCTGGCCACATCGACAGCCGCGTGGTGAACCTTGATCAGCAGCGCAAAGCTGCCGACCGGCAGTTCAGCCAAGCTGTCCAGCCCCTCGATCACGTAAATCTCCCACAGCGGCCGATTGAGGTCCAGCGCCCGGGCATGAATACGCGACGCCTGGATGCAGAACTGCCGCCAGTCGCCGGGATGGGGCAAGGCGATGTGGCGCACATGGTGCTCCAGATCGAAATGCTCATCCGCTATCCAGTACGGATAGTCCAGCTCCAGCGGCACGCGCTGCAGTCGCTGGCGAAACACCGGTGCCCGGTGCAGGCGACTCTGGATATGCGCCAGGATGCTCTTGAAGCGCACCTTGCCGCCCTGCGCTGTGCTCGGGTCGTAAATCTGCACAAAGGTGATGTTGGCGTTGGCGTGCAGGGTGTCCGAGTAGAGAAAACTGGCGTCATGGCCGGTCAGTTGCTGCATGGTCGAGCTCCGGTCAAAGGGGCGCGGCGGCAGCGCCTGTACGCGGTGTATTGCGGGGTGTGTTGCGAGGCTTGCTGCGGGGCCGCTTCTGCAGCGCCGGTGTGCTGCGCGCCAGCAACTCCTCCAGCGCTGCCGCCAGCGCAGCGCTCAGTTCGCGTGCATCCGGCACCGCCGCCGTGGCGGTCGTGAAGCCAAAACTCATCGCGCCGGCGTAGCTCATCACCGTGATGTTGAGCCCCAGCCCATGTTCGGTGATGGACAGCGGCGAGTAGCTCACCATGCGGGCACCGGCGGCATAAAGAGGTAATTGCGGGCCCGCCACATTGGAGATCACCACATTGGCGATCGGGGCGATCAAGCGCGTGATGCCCGAACGGCCGTACAAGGCGGCCAAGCCCTGCAGCAACCAGGGCACACCGATGGCAGGGAAGTCGGTCGGGATGACGCTGCGACCGCGTTGGGCCAAGGCCTTCATCGCCCCGGACGCATCGCGGATCGCCAGCAAGCGCTTGACCGGGTCGGCAATCTGGGTGTTCAGGTTCACCAGGCTCAAGGTCGCTTGCGTCCGCATCTCGGTATTGCCGGCCTCGCGCAGCGAAATCGGCATGGCCGCAATCAGCGACTTTTTAGGAATGCCGCCGTGCTGCGCCAAGTACCGGCGCAACGCCCCGCTGCACAGCGCCAGCACGACATCGTTCAGCTTGGCCTCGTGGATGGCGGCCAGTTGCTTCAGCGTGGCCATCGGTATCTGCAGCGACGCAAAGCCGCGCTCCGGTGTGATCGGCTGATTGAGCGGCGTCTTCGGACCGAACGCGAAGTTCTGGCTGTTCAATCCTTTTGCGCCCTTCGGCAGGGCTGCTGCAGCGCTGGCCTTGGGCCCACTGCCGAACAGCCCGACCAGCGTTTTCAGCACGTCGGGCAAATGGCGCAGCAGCTTGATGTATTGCCCGCCGTCATGTTTGAGCGCTGCCAGCGCCAGCTCGGCCATGCCGGGGCTTTCATCCGTCGCCCGCGCTGTGCCACTTAGCGTGCGGCGCGGCGCGGCAAGCGGCTGCGCCGACGTGTCAAAAAGTGCCTGCGCCAACAGCACGCCGGCCTGCCCGTCCAGCACCGCGTGGTGCACCTTGATGTAGTAGGCCACCTGCCCCGTCTGCAGACCGTCGATGATGGCCAGTTGCCACAGCGGGCGGCTGCGATCCAGCAGTTCGGAGTGTAGGCGCGCCGTGCAATCCTCCAATTGCGCTTGGCTGCCCGGGCTGGGCAGCGTCACATGTTGAATGTGATAAGCCAAGTCCACCTTTT
>CANFYD010000168.1 GCA_947450745.1 Burkholderiales bacterium | reverse complement strand
GAATGTTGGCGACGATGTAGATCCGCGCTGATTCGCTGGCCAGCGAGCCTGCCTTGCGCAGCGCCAACGAGCGCGTGATCGGGCTGGCTAGGAGTCGGCACTTTAAAGGTGGCAGCGCCATCACCTGACTAGCGCAGGGTTCGAGCCGCGCCTTGCATTTGAAACGAGATCGACATCGACGCCAAGTTGCGCGTTCAGTCTGTCCTATTCGGCTTCGATGCCTGCGGCCTTGATCACCCGGCCCCACTTCTGCGTTTCTTCGGCCTGGAAGCGGGCCAGTTCTTCCGGCGTGGTGGTCCAGGCCTGAGAACCGCTGCCCTCAAAGAAGGCTTTGGCTGCAGCACTTTGCGTGCCGGCCACCAGCATCTCACGCAGGCGGGCCACCACATCCGGTGTCGCGCCTGCGGGCAAGTAGGCGGCGAACCAGTACCCCATGTTGTAGCCTTTGACGCCAGCTTCGTCGATCGTAGGAACCTCGGGCAGCAGCGGGTTGCGGTGGGCGGTGGACACACCGAGCGCGCGCAGCTTGCCACCCTTGATTTGCGGCACACCGGTGGAGGTGTCGGTGATCATCAGGTCGATCTGGCCGCCGAGCAGGTCGGTGATGGCGTTGGGGTTGCTCTTGTAGGGGACGTGCAACAGGTCGGTCTGGCTCAACTGCTTGAACATTTCGCCGGCCACCCGACTGGACGAACTGCCGCTGCCGAAGCTGAGCTTGCCCGGCTCTTTGCGTGCGCGGGCCAGCAGTTCACCCACGCTTTTGTAGGGGGAGTCGGTGCGCACCACCAGCACTTGGCCGCCCTTGCCCAGACCGGTGACCGGCGCAAAGTCTTTCACCGGGTCGTAGCGCAGCTTCTTGTACAGGTGTTCGTTGGCCGCTTGGGTCGTGTTGGTGGTGATCAGCACGGTGTAGCCGTCGGGTGCGGCCTTGGCTGCCTGCTGGGCCGCGATCATGCCGCTGGCCCCGTCCTTGTTGAGGACCACCACCGGCTGTTTGCCCTGCTCACTGACCGCCAGACCAAGCGCACGGGCCAGTTGGTCGGTGGCGCTGCCCGCCGCGAACGGCACAAGGAAGGTGATGGGTTTGGCGGGATAGCTCTGGGCTTTGGCGCTGAGACCGAAGCTCGCCGCTCCGGCAAGGAGCAGGGCCGAGGCCAGCCAATGGCGTCGCGCGGTGGGTTGGTGGGTAGCTTGCATCGGTGCGGTCTCCAGTATTTTGGGTTGAGATTTGGAAAAGGTGCTCAGGCCGGACCGACCAGTCGGTGCCGCAGCGCCTGCGGCACAAGCAGCGGCAGGTCAAGCAGCAGGAAGGACAGTGCCTTGCCGTGGCTGTCAAGGTTCAGCGCGTCGTTCACGCCGCCGTCGAGCACTTCGTCGAGCACAAAGTTCATGGCCTGCAACTGCGGCAACAGATAGCGCGCCACGCGTGTGGGCTGGCGGTGGGCAAACTGACGCGCTACCGCGTCTTCCGTGATCTGCTCGACCAGCAAGGGCCACAGGTCCGGGTGCCAGGCAATCACGCTGATGTTGGAACGGTTGCCTTTGTCGCCGGTGCGACCATGGGCAGCGCGGTACAGCGGGACGGTGAAGGTGGCGTTCATGTTCTGGCCTCAATGAAACGGAAGCTTGCTGGCACCAAGCTGCGGTCGATGCCGCAGGACACCGTTCCGAGCCGTGGACGCAGCGCGGTGCGTACACCGCCGCCGCCGGCCGGCCCGCAGGTGTAGAGGGCAGTGACTTCCCGCACCAGGCGTTCCGCACTGCTGCGTTCCGTATGGTTCAACGCGACGCGCAGCCGCACGTCGCGCGCGTCGCCCAGCGGGGCCGCGTCGAGCCATCTGCCGTCGTCGTCGGCGAACACGCTGGCGACACCGATCAGGTCGATGCGCAGCCGTCCCAAGCCCTTGAGTCGCTCGGCCAGCACCTGGCCGGCCAGCCGGGCCCGTGCTTCCGCCCGCGCACCCGCATAGGAGATTTCACCTTCGGCCAACCATCCCGTCGCATGGCAGACGTTGACCTTCAGCGTGGCGGGTCGAGCGTGGCCTCGCACGCCGGTGAGGCTAACCCGGTCAGGGCCGAGCTGTGTGACTTCGGCGGCGCTGATATCGGCCACCACATCGGGCGTCAGATAAGCGGCGGGGTCGTGGACCTCGTAGAGCAGTTGCTCCTTCACGGTGTGCACGTCGATGCGGCCGCCGGTGCCGGGTGGCTTGCCGATGACGCAGTGACCCAAGCTATCGATCTCCGCGATCGGGTAGCCGAGCCGTGCCAAGCCCGGCACATCCTTGTAGCCTGGATCGGCGTAATAGCCACCGCTGACTTGGGCGCCGCATTCCAGCAGATGGCCGGCCATGGTGGCGCGGCCCAGCCGTGTCCAGTCGTCGCGTGCCCAGCCAAAATGCGCGAGCGCTGGGCCAACGGTGAGCGAGGGATCGGCCACGCGGCCGCAGACAACGATCTCCGCACCAGCCAGCAGCGCATCGGCAATGGCTTCGGCACCCAGGTAGGCGTTGGCTGACACCCTGTGCAACTGCTCAGCCTGCGGGCCCAGCGCCTCGGCCAGCACCGCTTGGTATGGCGGACCACTGAGGTCGTCGCCTTCCACCACGGCAATGCGCGGTGCGCGTAATCCCAGCTCGACAGCGAGGGCATGGATACGCCGGGCCGCGCCCGCCGGGTTGGCCGCCCCGAAGTTGCTGACGATTCGAATGCCGTGCGTGATGCAGCGCGCCAGCACCGGACGCAACATCTCATCAAGCAGCGGCTCATAGCCACCGTCAGGGTCGCTCTTGCGGGCCAGCTGGGCCAGGGCCAGCGTGCGTTCGGCCAGCGTTTCGAAGATCAGCACCGCTGGGCCAGCGGCGGCGATCAGCGCGTCCACCACCGGTTCGGCTGCGTCGGTGCGGTCGCCGGAAAACCCGGCAGCACAACCGATGCGCAGGATGTTGTTGTCCATGGTCCTCTTGTTCTCCCGGGGTTTCATTCGTGACAGGGCGAATGTAGAGTCGGCGCTTTGATCTGTAAATTAGAAAATTCAGATTAATCTATTTGAAAATCAGATGAAAACCCGATGAACGTCTCGACCCGCCAACTGCAAGCCTTTATCGCTCTGACCGAGCAGCGCAGCTTTACCCGCGCGGCCGCACTTTGCCATCTCTCCCAACCGGCTTTCAGTGCGCTGATTGCCCAGTTGGAGGAGGCGCTCGGCATTCGCCTGTTCGACCGCAGCACCCGGCACGTCGAGCCCACCGCCGAGGGGCGGGAGTTCGAGATTTCGGCGCGGCGGGTACTGACTGAGTTCGATGCCGCGCTGGCCGGTGTCAGCGATCAACTCGCGCGCCGTCGCGGCCGGGTGTCGATCGCACTGCTGCCTTCACTGGCGGCGGGCTGGCTGCCGCAGGTGCTTCAGGCCTACAGCACGCGCTACCCCGGCATCGAGATTGAAGTCGCCGACGTGTTGTCGGAGGCCTGCGTGGATCGGGTGCGCAGCGGTCGGGCAGACTTTGCCCTTGCTGCCATCCGGGCCGACACGCCCGAGCTGCAAGCCGAGCCTTTTTGCAGCGACGGTTTCCATCTCGTCTGCCCAGCCGGCCACCCGTTGACCCGCTTGGCCGAAGTAGAACCGCAGGACGTGGCGGCCTACCCTTTCATCCATATGGCTCGCACCAGCAGCGTGCGCCAGTACCTGGACGCTGCGCTGCACCCGCTGCAAATGCAGACCTTGATGGAGGTTGAGCAACTCGCCACGGCCATGGGCATGGTGCGCGCCGGCCTGGGTATCAGTCTGATGCCGGCGTTGACCCTGTTCCATTTCGCCCATCCCGGGCTGGTGATCCGGCCGCTGCACTGGGCCGGACTGACGCGCCAGATCTATCTGGTCCGGCGGCGCGACCGCAGTTTGTCGCTGGCTGCGCAAAGCCTGTATGAGCAGGTGCTGGCAGACCCGCCTGAAACCGCGAACGCCGCGTCAACGGGCGGCCCTGCAGATGAGGGCGAGATGAGGGCGGCGTATTGACGTTGACCCAGGCCTGAGCCACCGGCGGCTCAATCGGCTGCGCAGCACGCTCACCTCAATGCTGATGAGGTGCGGGCAGAGCAAACTCGATCGGCCTGGGCCTGCGAAGCGGTGGGCAGCGCTCAACTGCTGCAGCCAGGTGGAGACATCAGGGCTTTGTCGTGCGCTGCGAGGTGGTTTTCGCCGCGCTCGATGATGAAGTAACGAAATGCCTCGGCGGCCGGCGACAGCACCTTGGATTGCAGCCGCACGATGTTCCATGTCCGCATGATCGGGGTGCCGGCCACATCCAGCACGTGAATCAGCCCGCTGCGCACTTCCAGCCCGATCGTGTGCAGGGACAAGAAGCTCAGTCCCATGCCCGCAATCACCGCCTGCTTGATGGTCTCGTTGCTCGACATCTCCATCGTGATGTGGGGCTGGAAGCGATGCTCGGCAAAGAACCCCGACATGGCGGCGCGCGTGCCCGAGCCCTGCTCGCGCACGATGAAGGCGTAGTCCTGCAGCGAGGCAAGCGGCGGTTGCCCGACCGCCAGCAGCGGGTGGCCGGCGGGGCAAACGAACACGAACGGATGGGCCGCAAATGCTTCGGCGCGCGTCGCTAGATCCTTGGGCGGCCGGCCCATCACCGACAAGTCCACCTCGCCCGCCTCCATCAGCGTGACCAGTTGCTCCCGGTTGCCCACGACCCGCAAACGCACATCGACACCCTGATGCTCCTCATGAAAGCGGGCCAACAGTTGCGGCACGAAGTAGGTCGCCGTACTGACGATGCCTATCGTCAGCAGGCCATGCTCAAGCCGCTTGAAACGCGCCATGGCGTTCTCCGCTTCCTTCAAGTCGGCCAGCAAGCGTCGGGCGTGAACGAGAAAATATTCCCCCGCCGTGGACAGCGACAACTGACGCCCGTGTCGATCAAACAGCGACAAGCCGACCTGCATCTCGACCTCCTTGATCTGCATCGACACGGCCGGAGCCGTCAGATGCAGGGTCTCCGCCGCGCGGGCCATGCTTTGGTAGCGAGCCACCTCGGTGAATACCCGTAACTGCCGGAATGTGATGTTCATTGCTCAGCTTTACCTTATCTGTTGGCGAAGAATAACTGACTATTCCGTATATCTTCATATGGTTATATTTTGTTCACGCCAACGCTAAATCCAAAGCCAACGCCGATCACCGATCGCTGCATTCCACCCAAGGAGCACCCGTGAACCAACCCGCCGCCGAAGGTCTCATCACCGACGCCAAGACTCGCTACAGCGCAGGTGTCCTCAAGTACCGCCAGATGGGCTACTGGGACGCCGACTATCAGCCCAAGGACACCGACCTGCTGTGCTTGTTCCGCATCACGCCGCAGGACGGCGTGGATGCCATCGAAGCCGCTGCCGCCGTGGCCGGCGAGTCGAGCACCGCCACCTGGACGGTGGTGTGGACCGACCGCCTGACCGCCTGCGACAGCTACCGCGCCAAGGCCTACAAGGTCGAGCCGGTGCCGGGGCGGCCGGGTGAGTATTTCGCCTGGGTAGCTTACGACATCATCCTGTTCGAGGAAGGCTCGATTGCCAACATCACGGCCAGCCTGATCGGCAATGTCTTTTCCTTCAAACCGTTGAAGGCTGCGCGGCTGGAAGACGTCCGCATGCCGGTAGCGTTGGTGAAGACCTTCAAGGGCCCGCCGACAGGTTTGGTGGCCGAACGGGAGCGGCTCGACAAGTTCGGCCGCCCGCTGCTGGGGGCCACGACCAAGCCCAAACTGGGCCTCTCCGCACGCAATTACGGCCGCGTCATTTACGAAGGTCTGAAGGGCGGCCTGGACTTCATGAAGGACGACGAGAACATCAACTCGCAGCCGTTCATGCATTGGCGTGACCGCTTTCTCTACGTGATGGACGGCGTCAACAAGGCCAGCGCCGCCACCGGCGAAGTCAAGGGCAGTTACTTGAACGTGACCGGTGCCACGATGGAAGACATCTACGAGCGCGCCGAATTCGCCAAGGAGCTCGGCTCGGTGGTAGTGATGTTGGACTTGGTGATTGGCTGGTCGGCGATCCAGAGCATGGCCAACTGGGCACGCAAGAACGACATGATCATCCACATGCACCGCGCCGGTCACGGCACCTACACGCGTCAGAAGAACCACGGCGTGAGCTTCCGGGTGATAGCCAAATGGCTGCGTCTGGCCGGCGTGGACCATCTGCACACCGGCACGGCGGTCGGCAAGCTGGAGGGCGACCCGATGACGGTACAGGGCTATTACAACTGCTGCCGCGACAGCTACACCAAGCAAGACCTGCCGCGCGGCCTGTTCTTCGACCAGGACTGGGCCGACATGAAGAAGGTGATGCCGGTGGCCAGCGGCGGCATCCATGCCGGGCAGATGCATCAGTTGCTGGACCTGTTCGGCGACGACGTGATCCTGCAGTTCGGCGGCGGCACCATCGGCCACCCGGCCGGCATACAGGCCGGAGCAGTCGCCAACCGCGTGGCGCTCGAATGCATGGTGAAGGCGCGCAACGAAGGCCGGGACATCAAAAACGAAGGCCCGGACATCCTGCGCAAAGCCGCACAGACCTGCACGCCGCTGAAGCAGGCGCTCGACACCTGGGGCGATATTTCCTTCAACTACACCTCCACCGACACCAGCGACTACGCCGTGACGCCGTCGGTGTCCAACTGACCTTGCACAGGAGCACCTCGCCATGATGAGCAACCCGACCCAACGCATCACACAGGGCCAGTTCAGTTTCCTGCCGGATCTGACCGATGCCGAAATCTCGATGCAGATAGCCTACGGCCTGAACAAGGGCTACGCCTGGAGCGTCGAGTACACCGACGACCCGCATCCCCGCAACACCTACTGGGAAATGTTCGGCATGCCGATGTTCGACCTGCGCGACGCGGCTGGCGTCATGCTGGAGTTGCAGAGCTGCCGCCAGACCTTCCCGCAGCACTACATCCGGCTGATGGCGTTTGATTCGACCCGCGGTGTCGAGTCGATCACCATGTGTTTCATCGTCAACCGGCCGAGCACCGAACCCGGCTTCAGCCTCGTGCGCCAGGAGATCAACGGCCGCTCGATGCGCTACACGGTGCAAAGCTACGCGGCCGACAAGCCCGAAGGTCAGCGCTACAGCTGAGCACAAGCGATGAGCACGCCCATCTACTCGATTCCCGGCAGCGCCACGGCGGCGCGCCCAAACTCCGCCACGGTGAGCGCACCAGCACCAGCACCGTCCACAGCCACGGCCACGGCCACGGCCGACGCGCTGGCACGCGCCCGCACGGTCAACGAAGTGCTGGCGCAGAGTCAGGTCGAGGCGGTGATCCAGGAGCTGGACCGCGACCTGGTCGGCCTGGCATCGGTGAAGCAGCGCATCCGCGACATTGCCGCCCTGCTCGTGATCGACAAGCTGCGCCTGAACCTGGGCTTGCAATCGGCCAGCAGGGCGGGCCGTGCCACGGCACCCAGCCTGCACATGTCGTTCACCGGCAACCCCGGCACCGGCAAGACCACGGTGGCGCGCCTGGTGGGGCGCATCTACAAGGAAATGGGCGTCCTGAAATCGGGCGATATGGTCGAGGTAGACCGGGGTGATCTGGTGG
>CANFYD010000167.1 GCA_947450745.1 Burkholderiales bacterium | reverse complement strand
CGAGCCCTTCTCCCAGGCTTGCGGCGGGTTGTCGGTGGAACAGCCGCCCAGCAGGGCCAGCAAGGTCAGCACGGTGGCGGCGGACTTGGCGCGCGCTTTAAAACTTGTAGTCATCGGTGTCATGGCTCAGTTCTTTTTGGTGGCAATGGCGGCGCTCAAGCGTGCTTCCAGCTCGGTGCGGTCCTGGTGGGTGAAGCCCTGGTGCACATAGAGCACCTTGCCTTCGGCATTCAGCAGCACCGAGGTCGGCATGCCCTTCACGCCCAAGCGCCGGGCGCTCTCGCCCTTGGCGTCGAAAGCCAGCGCGAACAGCGCCGGGTTGCGCAGCAGGAAGTCATCGGCGTCGCCACGCTTGGCGTCCAGGTTGATGGCCAGCACTTGCAAACCGCGCGCCGCGTATTTCTGCTGCATCTCGTTCATCCAGGGGAATGATTGCTTGCAGGGGCCGCACCAGGAGGCCCAGAAGTCGACATAAACCACCTTGCCCAACAGGCCGGACAAGCGCGGCACCGTGCCACCGGGCAGTTCGATGTCGGGCACCAACTGCCCCACGTCGAGGGCAAAGGCGGGAGCGGTGGTCAGCGCCAAGTTCAGCGCCAGGGTGGTGCCCGCCAGCAGGCGCAGCAGTTTCTTCATGGGGGGACTCCAAAACATCGGGTTCATCGGATCGATCACGGCTGGGTGCTGCTGTTGTTGCTCTTGCTGTTGCCACTACTGCGACGGCGCAGCCACAGCACGGCACCAGCCAGCCCGCACATCAGCCACAGCACCGGGTCGAACGGCGCACCCGGGCGGGCCAGAGAACAGCCGCCACCGGCAGCCGGCGTGGCGGTCACCACTGCCACAGCGGCATTGACCACACCGGTCAAAACCACCGTGGGTGTCAGGCTGGCCACATCGGTGCTCACCGTCAGGCTGGCGCTCAGGGCACCGGCGCTGGCTGCGGCTGCCAAGCTGACGCTGACGTCCACCTCGCAGCTCTGGCCGGGTGCCAGCGCCAGCGGCAGCGTGCCGCACACCACGACGGTGCTGAACTGCGTGTTGCTCAGGCTGAGGGCTTTCAGGGTGACGGTGGTGTTGCCGCTGTTCGTCAGCGTCAGCGGCACCGTGGTGCTAGTGGCACCCGCCGTCAAGGCCGGCAGCGCCACGCTGCTGGCAGACAAACTCAGCGCCGCTTGTGCGGTGGCGGCGCCCGTCCCGGTCAGCGCCAGCGCCACCGGGTTGCTGCCGGTGGACAGCACATTCAGGCTGGCACTGCGGCTGCCGGCCACGGCGGGCGCAAAAATCACCGTGCCGGAGCAGCTGGCGTTGAGGGCCAGCGCAGCCCCGCTTGCGCAACTGCCGCCCAACACGAACTCGCCGACGCTGCCGCCCTGCACCGCCACGCTGGTCAGCGTGACCGCGCCGGGCCCTTGGTTGAGCAGCGTGAATGCTTGCGGTGCCGAGCGCGAGCCCACGGCAATCTCGCCAAAGCCGCTCGGGGCCGCCCCCTGCCAAGCCAGCACCGGCAACGGGGCCAGCACCCCACTGCCGCTCAAAGCGACCGTGTGCGGTGAGCCGGCTGCATTGCTGCTGATGCTGGCCAAGCCGCTGTAGGCCGCCACACCGCTCGGCGCAAAGGCCAACGTCAAGCTGCAGCTGCTGCCCGCCGCCAGCGTGGCTCCGCAATCATTGCTGCCGCTGAAGCCGTTGCCACTGACCGCAATGCCGCTCAAGTTGAGCGCTGCGCTGCCACTGTTGCTCAGCGTCACCGTGCGGCTGCCGGCTGCGGCGCCCACAGTCAAGGCACCAAAGTCAAGCGTGGCCGGGCTCAGGCTGACGGCGGGCACGGGCACGGCGGCGCCGGTACCGCCGAGTGCAATCACCGCGCTGCCGTTGCTGGCATTGGACGCCACGGTGACGGTGGCGCTGCGGCTGCCCAGCGCTTGCGGGGTAAAGCTCACCAGCAGCGTGCAACTGCCGCCCGCCGCGATGCTCGCATTGGCCGCACATGTGCCGGCCAGCTTGAAGTCCGCAGCATTGCTGCCGGCCAAGCTCAGGCTGGACAGCACGAGCGCCGCGCTGCCGGTGTTGCTCAAACTGAGCGTCTGCGCCGCACCTGTGGTGAGGATTGTTTGCGCACCAAAGGCCAGGCTGCTGGCGTTCAACGCCACCGTGGCCTGTGGCAGCGCCGTGGCGGTGCCGCTCAAGGTAATTGAGGTGGGGCTGCCGACGGCATTGTGGGCAATCGCCAGCACGGCACTGCGCGCACCGGCCACGGTCGGCGCAAAGCTCAACAAGACCGTGCAACTGCTGCCGACAGCCACCGAGCCGGCAGCACTGCAAGTGCCGCCGCTGGCGATGGCAAAGTCACCGGCTGCGGTGCCGCTCAAGCTCAAGCTGGACACCGTCAACGCTGCCGTGCCGGTGTTGCTGAGCGTGACCGCCTGCGTGGCCGAGCTGCTGCCCACCGCTTGGCTGAAACTCAAGCTGGTCGGCGACGCTGCGGCGCTCGGCGACAAGCTCACGCCGGTGCCGGACAACGCCACCGTCGAGGTACCGGCGCTGTGCACCAGGCTCAAGCTGCCGCTCAACGAGCCGGCGCTCAGCGGGCTGAACGTCAACGTCACCGTGCAACTGCCGCCCGCCGCCACCGCCCCGCCGGCCGCACAAGTGCCGCCGGTGACCTTGAACGACGTGCTGCTGCTGGCCAAGCTGGTCAGCGTCAACGCGCCGGTGCCCGTGTTGGACAGCGTGACCGACTGCGCCGCGCTGCTGCTGCCCAGGTTGACCGAAGCGAACGCCAGGCTGCTGCTGGACAAACTGGCTACCGCCGTCGACAAGCCCACCAGGCCCGGGTTGCCCAGATAGGCGGCAATGTCGATCACCTGCGCGCTGGACAGATAGGCCGCAAGGTATTGCATCCCGCCGACATTGTTGTTGATGGCGCTCTGGATCAGCGTCGGGTTGTTGACCCCGTTGCGGATCTTGCTGATGTTGCTCAGCGTGCTGCCCTGCACGCCATGGCAGGAGTAGCAGCCCTGGTTCTGGGTCCCGTAGCGGGTGTTGTAAAGCAACTTGCCGTTGGCAGCGTTCTGGGCTGCGGCCGGGGCGGCTGCCGTGCAGGCGAGGATCAGCCAGGCGCATGTGCGCCACAGCAAGGCGCTTGATCGGGTGGGAATGGCAGTCATGGAGGGAGGCTTCCTTCTAGCTGTAGTTGGGCTGTAGTGGGGTCTGGAAATCAGGTCGTGAGCAGTCGTCAAGCAGCGCTGCCAGCCACCAGCCACCAGGCCAAGTTCATCGCCCCGTGCAAGGCGATGCAAAGCTCAAGCCCATGCCGGCGCGGGTAAAACCAGCCGATCAGCAAGGCCGGGCCAAACACGGCCAGCGCCTGCGGGTCGCTGCGGGTGAGGCCGTGCAGCAAGGCAAACACGGCGGCGGTGACGGTCAAAGCCAGCCAGGCGCCGCAGCCCAGGCGCAGCAACTGTTCTTGCAGGCCGGCGCGAAACACCAGCTCCTCGGTCACCGGTGCGATCAGCAGCAGGCTGAGCAGCGGCGCGACTTGTCCTGCCGGTGCCGCCATCAGGATGGCCAACAAGGTCAAGCCGAGGACGACAGACACGCGCCAGAACCTGGCAGCGGCGGCGTTGGAACGGCCCGACCGACCCACCGTGGCTGGCGGCAGCAACGAGCGGCGGTGAGCGGTGATCCGGTCGAAAAACAGCATGGTGGAGTTGGGGCTCGGCGCCGTGTCGTGGTCGGCACATGCCAACCTGTGGTGGCAAACAGCGCAAGCTTTGGGCCAACCGGGCTGGCGGCACATTTCATCTATGGCGGTGGCAACCCATCAGCGGCGCTGGCGACCGCACAGCGCGGGCTCACTGCGCAAGAAATTGCGCAGTCGCTTGCGCAGTCCTACCTTTCTTGCGCACGGAACATTTGCTTACACCGACTTCGCGCACGGGGCCGCACGGGGCCGCAAGGGGCCGCATTTAGTCGCGTTAGGCCGCGACAGGCCTCGCTATGCCGCGCTATGCGGGCTCAACGCGCGCAGGGTGCCGCACCTTCCGGGCTGACGATCAAGGCGGCCTGCAGCACGCGCTTGTCGACCAGGCAGGCCGACACATAGCCGATGGCACCGGGCGTGACGGCCACGAAGCGGATCATGGCTTCTTCCGAGGCCAGCACCGGCGGCGGCAACACACCGTGGAAGTAGCGGTCGTTCCAATAGTCCTGCAGGTCTTCCGGCGTGCGCTTGAGCAGCCAGAGCGAGAAATTGCGGCGCAGCGCATGCGACGCCGGAAGGTTGACCGGCACGATAGGGCTGCGGTTGTCCCAGAACTGGCGCTTTCTGAGAAAGATCCCTGCCACCATCGATTGCGGCAGCACCTGCGTCGGCCCCGGCCCGACGATGACGGCGATGGCCGGCTCCAACTCAGCAGATCGCGCCCACGGTTGCCACTGCGGTTGCCACAGCGCCAGCACACAGGCCCAGAGCGGCAGCCGCTTGTGGATGCGAGTGCAGGCGCGATGAAATGAGAGCGTCAACAACGGTTGCGGCATCGGCTCAGAACAGAAAAGTCAGGGAGGACAGCAAACCTTGCGGCAGGTCCTGCGCCGGGCTTGACGACCCGATCCATTCGGCCTTGAGCACCCAATGCCGGCCACTGCGGTAGACGATCCCGGCCAGGGCCGAGTGATTCTCCTGAGCGTCCTGCGCGCGCTTGTAGGCTTCCATACGGCCCACCAGCGACCAACGCGGGGCCAACGGCCAAACCGCCTGCACAAACCAGCCATGCTCGCTGGCTGGCCTGCCACCGCTGCTGCTGCCACCGCCACCGAGGCTGCCTGCACCGCCTTCACCTCTGCGCACGATGGCCTCAGCGCTGAGTTCGGCGCCGTGCCAGCGCCAAACCGCATCGACACCCAGCAGCCGGAAGCGCTGCCGATCAAAATTGCGCTGCTGAAAGCCGGCCAGCGAGGCCCCGATCTGCAACTCCGGGCTCAGCGCCGTGGCGACCCGCAGGCCCAACGCACGCTCGAACGGGTCCAGGCGAGGGCTGGGTTGCCAATCGGTTCCCGGCGAGGCAAACAGCTGATAGTCGAGCCCTTGCGGGCCGAGCGGCAAGTTGCCGTAAAGCATCAGCCCGGTGGCATTGGTCGGGAACGCCGACTGCGAAATCAACGGCCGCAGCGTGGTCCAGGTCAAGGGATCGGGGTGCTCCTGGTTCCAGCGCCCGATCGGTGTCAAAAACTTGCCCAGGCGCAGGTTGATTTTGTCGTTGGCACGGTAGTCCAGATAAATGCGTTCAAGCGACAAGTTGGCCGACGAGCCCGTGCCGTCGTCACCGTCCATTTGATGGGGCGGCAGTTGCAGCAGGTCTTGGCTGTCGATTTCTGCCAGCAATTGCCAAGCGGGGGCCGGCTCCCACCAGAGGATGGCGCTGAGGTGACTCAGGTTGAGGCGGGCACGGCGGGTGAATTGGGCGTCGTCCGGCCGGTCACCGTGATGCTCGCCAGCACCCTCGAATTCAAACGCGGGCAGCGACGGATTGTTCGTGCTGCGCGGCACCGCCAACTGCAAGGTGGCGTAGCCGCCCAGCATCACGCCCGCTGAGTTGCGGCTGCCCATGGCCTTGCTGCCGCCAGCGGGCTCCGGCACCGGTGCTTCGACAAGGATGCCGTCGGAAGGCAGCGCGGTTTCTACAGGCTCGGCGGCGTACAGCCCCAGCGGCGCTGCGACCAGCAACAGGCACAATCCGCGCCGACACAGCGCCCGCAACGCCCCAACCAGCGCCACGGGCCGCGACAGCGCCGACTCAACTTGGGCATGCAATTTGCTATTCGTCATGAGGGTCGGCATTGTCCATGACGCAATACATCGCAAGCTCTATGCCCATTCACAGCCGGTTCTCAAGTGACTGGTTTTTTCATTCTTGAGTCCCGACCGTGGTGACCCTCAGACGCACCCTTTTGCTGGCCTTCCTGCTGCTCGGCCTGGTGCCCAGCATTGCCCTGTCGTGGCTGAGTTTCAGCCGCACGCGCGACGCCATGTCGGCGCAGATTGCACAAAGCCTGGCGGTGCAGGCGCAGAGCCTGCAGTCCGACATCGATTCGATGCTGTTCGAGCGCTTCGAAAATGCGCTGGTCTGGGGCCGCTCCGAGTTGATGCAGGACTTGCGGCTGGGTGATGTGGACAAGCGTGTGTCCAACTATCTGGTCGGCCTGGCTGCGGGCTATGGCGGGGTCTACCAGGGCATGGATTGCCGCCGCGACGATGGCTTGGTGCTGGCCAGTACGCGTCCCGCCGACATCGGCCGTCACACCCCCGATGGCCCGGCGGACGGTGCCAGCCGTGCCGTCTCGTTCGAGGCCCGACTCTCAGGCGGCCAGGTGCGGTTGTTGCTGCCGGTCGCGCCGTCACTGGACGACCGCCTGCCGATCGCGATCGAGACCGACATCGCGTCCGCCTACCCATTGGACCGCAAGATCGCGCGCCTGCATCTGGACTTGGACGCGGGCCAACTGAGCCGGCTGCTCGACCGCGCGGCCGTCGGCCGGCGTGTCATCGTGGTGCTGGACGCACAGGGGCATTGGGTCGCGGCCTCGCAGAGTTTGCGCGGCCGCGCCCTGCCCGATCTGGCGCAGCGGCAGGCCGGCCTGTTGCTGGCGGGCAGCGCCGGGCCGACTGCGCACCGCACGACGCCCTGGCTGAATGAGCCGGTCATCCTGGGCTTGGGGCGGTCCCGGGCCGGGCCGGTCTTTGGTGGGTCGGGCTGGACCACGGTGGTGCTGCAACCGGTGGATGAAGCGCTCGCCCCCGTGCGCGACATGGCCGGCATCTTCGGCGGCCTGCTGCTGCTGGTGCTGCTGATCACCTTGCTGGCAGCCACGCTGATTGCCGCCGCGATTGCCCGCCCCATCCTCGCCCTGACCGCCGTGACACGGGGCTATCAGCGCGACGGTGTGTTGCCGGCCAGCAGCACCGGGCTGGGCTCCCGCATCAGCGAACTGAAGCTGCTGGGGCAGGCCTACCTCGACATGATGAGGACGGTGGACAGCTCCCGCCAGCAGCTGGTGCGCAGCGCCAAGCTGGCGATGCTGGGCGAGCTGGCCGCCGTGCTGGCGCATGAGGTGCGCACCCCGCTGGGCATCCTGCGCTCGTCAGCCCAGGTGCTGCTGCGCGACCGCCGCTTGAGCGAGGACAGCCGCGAGTTGATGGGCTTCATCGAGTCCGAGACCGAGCGCCTGAACCGGCTGGTCTCGACCCTGCTGGACACCGCCCGGCCGCGCCTGCCCAGCTTTGCGCCGGTGGACATGCACGCCCTGCTGCGACGCTGCGTGCAGATGCAGGAGTTGCAGCAAGCGCTGGCCACTCCGTCCAGCACCAGCACCAGCACCAGCATCGCCGCCGATGCAGTCGCGCCAGCAGCACCAGCCACACCGCAGCTTGGCGTCGAACTGCTGGCCACCGATGCCATGGTCGAGGCCGATGCGGAGCAACTGATGCAGGCCGTCTTCAATCTGCTGAACAACGCCGTGCAGGCCGTCGGCGCCGGTGGCCTGGTGCTGATCTCCACCGCCGACGCCGGTGAGCAGCTGCGCATCGACTGCGCCGACAACGGCCCCGGCATTCCGCCCGCCATTGCCGAGCGCATCTTCGACCCCTTTGTGACCGGCCGCGACGGCGGTATCGGCCTCGGCTTGGCGGTAGTGCAGCAGG
>CANFYD010000166.1 GCA_947450745.1 Burkholderiales bacterium | reverse complement strand
TCATTTTTTCGCTCTGGCCGTGGCCAAAAGCGGCAACGCGCTCGAACCAGGCCGCGACGCGGACAAACGGCGTCAGGATGCCGGCCACCGGCGTGGCGCGGCGCACGTACCAGATGCTTTGCGCGACCGAAAAGTCGGCCACGCACGGCTGCTCGCCGAGTAGGAACTGCTGGCCGTGGGCCAATTGCGCCTCCAGCCAGCCCAAGTAGTTGTGCACGGCAGCGGCTGCGTCGCGCGTGGTCGGGCGCCGAAAGCCGGCCGTCATCGCCGCACGGTCGGCGGCAAAGGCCTGCAAGAACTCGGGCGGTGCGCCGGCAAAAATCGCCGCCGCTCCGGCCGGTTGCATGGCGTAGGGAATGGCGGCCCAGAACAGGTCGGTATCGGCCCAATGCGCCAAGATCGGCGCCATGCCAGCCGAGGCCACCGGGTAAAGCGTGGGGCTTGGGTGACGCGCATCAATGATCAAGCACATCAGCGCCGTGTCGCAATAAATGTCGCCACCAATTTGCAGGAACGGCGTGCGCCGGTAGCCACCGGTCAGCGCCGCCACATCGGGCTTGGGCAACATCACCGGCACGTTGACGCTGTGCCAGCTGAGTCCTTTGAAGCCCATGATCAGCCGCATTTTTTCTGAAAATGGCGAGCCGGCGTAGTGATGCAAGATCAGGTCGGTCATGTCGCTGCTCCTTTGCGCATGTCGATGTGGAGAATGCCGTCCTCAAGGTACGGCGCGGAGTCGGCCAAGGGCGCAAAGCCCAGGCTGGCGTAAAAGTCCAACAGATAAGCCTGCGCACCGAGCGCCACCGGCTGGTCCGGCCACAGGCGCTCGCAGTGCAGCAAGGCCTGCTGCATCAGCGCCCTGCCCTGGCCGCCGCCGCGAGCACCGGGCGCGCAGAGCACCCGGCCAATCTCGGGGAAGCGGTGCTCAGGCCCCTTGGCCAGCGGCGGCAGCAAGCGCGCCACCGCCACCAGTTTGTCGTCGCCGTCGTAGCCCAGCAGATGCCAAGCCAGCAGGTCGGCACCGTCCGGGTCCAAGTAGATGCATTGCTGCTCGACCACAAAGACCTCGGCCCGCAGCGCCAGCGCTTGGTAGAGCGCCAGCGGGGTGAGGTCGGACAAGCGCTCGCAGGTCCAAGTCAGTGCCGCCATTGCGACCGTCACAGTGTCAGACCAGCTTGACCAACTGCTTGCCGAAGTTCTTGCCTTTGAGCAGGCCGAGGAAGGCTTCAGGTGCAGCGGCCAAGCCTTGGGCGACCGATTCGCGGTACTTCAGCTTGCCGGTGGCAACCAGGCCGCCGAGTTCGGTCAGCGCTTCGGGCCAGACGTCCATGTGCTCGCTGACGATGAAACCTTCGATCTTCATCCGGTTCATCAGGATCAATTGCGGCGCGCTCATCGGGATCGGCTCGCCGTTGTAACCGGAAATCATGCCGCACATGGCGATGCGGCTGAAGGCATTCGCGCGCAGCATCACCGCATCCAGAATCATCCCGCCGACGTTTTCAAAATAGCCGTCGATGCCATTCGGGCAAGCCGCTTTCAGCGCCGCCGACAAGGACTTGACCGAGCTGTGTTCCTTGTAGTCGATGCAGTCGTCAAAGCCGAGCTCGTCGATGACGTAGCGGCATTTGTCCGCACCGCCGGCCAGGCCAACCGCACGCGCGCCGCGCACCTTGGCCAATTGCCCGACCACGCTGCCCACCGCACCGCTAGCTGCGCTGACCACCACCGTCTCGCCGGCCTTCGGGTTGATGATTTTGGACAGACCGTACCAACCGGTCACGCCGGGCATGCCGACCGGACCGAGGTAAGCGGACAGCGGGATGTGGGTGGTGTCGACCTTTTGCAGCACGCCGCGCTGGCTGGCATCCACCAGCTGATGGGTCTGCCAGCCGCCCCTGCCGACGACCTTGTCGCCGACCTTGAAACTGGCATTGTTGGAGGCGATCACCTCGCCGACCGTACCGCCCAGCATCACCTCGTTCAGCGGCTGCGGCTGCGCGTAGCTCTTGCCGTCGTTCATGCGGCCGCGCATATACGGGTCGAGGCTCAGGTAGTGGTTGCGCACCAGCACTTGGCCGTCTTGCAGGGCCGGCAGCGCCACCTCCACCAGTTTGAAGTTGTCCGGCGTGGGCTCAGCCGTGGGGCGCGAGACGAGTTGAATCTGTGAGTTGACGATGGCGGTCATGCGGGACTCCTTGGCTTCAAATTAGAGGCTTGCATTGAATCACGGGCGACTCAAAAAGGCCGTCCCACGGGTGACAAAAAAGCACGGCCGTTCTTTTTGGCAAGCGCCGCAACTGGGGCTCGCCCGAGTCCGGATGGCAGAACAGCGGCCTGTCGCCGTTCAAGTTAAAAATTTAAGAAATTGCCGTTTTTACCGAAAACTTGGGTTCCACTGTTTCGATTGCGACAACGCTGCAGCCACCCCGTGATGGCGGGCCACCCCTCTGCCGCTGTGCAAGCGGTCGTAGCTGGCCGGAGTTGTCGCTCATTGAACTTGTCGGTCACAGCGGCAGCGCGCTCTGCGCACCGCGTGCATTCACCTCGCGGAAGGACTTGACTCGATGAAACTCGCTGATTTCAAAATTGCCACCAAGCTGTTCTGGGCCTTTTTGCTCGTGTCGGCTATTGGTGCCGGCCAGGGCGCGTTGAGTCTGTTCAACATGAGCCAGATCAATCAATCGACGCAGCGGATGTATGAGAAAGAGTTATTGGGGCTCAGCTACATCAAGGAAGCCCATATCGACCTGCTCTACGTCGTGCGCGACCTGCGCAACGCCTTGCTCGCGACCAGCCCGGAACAAAAGCAGGCTGCGCGGGCCGACCTGCGCAAGAGCCTGGCCCTGATCCGCCAGAACGTGACGTCTGCCACACCGCTCTACCTGACACCGGCGGGCAAGGCGGACATGGTCAAACTCGACGGGATGTGGGCGGCTTACGAAGCGCTGGTGCTGCAAATGGACAGCAAGCTGGCCGATGACACGCCGGCCGGACAGACTGAGGCTGTGGCGTTCTTGTATGGCTCCTTGGCCCCGCAACTCAAGTTGGTTGAACAGCAGATGACGGCGTTGTCGCAGCAAAAGGAAGGCAATGCGCAGCGCATCTTTACCGAGTCGGGCGACACCTACGCCAACAGCCGCAATGTGACGATCGCCTTGATCCTCCTGGGCATGGCGGCAGCGCTGGGCTTGGGGCTGTGGATCAGCCGCAATATCGTCGGCTCGTTGACCCGTTCGGTCGAAGCCGCCCAGCGCATGAGCGAGTTCGATCTGAGCGTGAGCTCGCAGGCCTCGGGCCGGGACGAAAGCGCCGACCTGCTGCGCGCCCAGGAGCTGTTGCGCCATGCCCTGCAAGACATCGTCGCCAGTGTGCGCAACAACGCCGAAAGCGTCGCCACCGGCAGCAGCCAGATCGCCCAGGGCAACGCCGACCTGAGCCAGCGCACCGAAGAACAAGCCAGCGCGCTGGAGCAAACGGCCGCCACCATGGACCAACTCAGCGCCACCGTGCGCAACAACGCCGACAACGCCCAGCAAGCCAATCAGTTGGCACGCGGCGCGTCCGACGTGGCCAAACAAGGCGGCGACATGGTGGGCCAAGTGATCGCCACGATGAAGGGCATCAACGACAGCTCGAAGAAGATTTCCGACATCATCAGCGTCATCGACGGCATTGCCTTCCAGACCAATATCCTGGCCCTGAACGCGGCGGTGGAAGCGGCCCGGGCGGGCGAGCAAGGGCGCGGTTTTGCGGTGGTGGCCAGCGAAGTACGCAGCCTGGCGCAACGCAGCGCCGAAGCGGCCAAGGAAATCAAGACGCTGATCAACGCCAGCGTCGAGCAGGTCGACCAGGGCACGCAGTTGGTCGACAAGGCCGGCCTGACGATGGGCGAAATCGTCGGCGCGATCAAACGCGTCAGCGACATCGTCGGTGAAATCAGCGCCGCCAGCAGCGAGCAAAGCGCCGGCATTTCACAGGTCGGCGAAGCCATCATGCAAATGGACCGCGTGACCCAGCAAAACGCCGCGCTGGTCGAAGAAAGTGCCGCCGCTGCCGAAAGCCTGAAGGGACAGGCGCAGCAATTGGTTCAGGCGGTGGCAGTCTTCAAGCTTGGTTGACGCGGATAAACCTGCCGGCGGCCTGCTTACGGGCTGCTGCGCTGCAAGGTCTTGACCGCCCGGTCGCGGCCCGGCAGGGCCTTCAGGTATTTGAACGTGGCGGTGGCGTGGGCGCAGAGCTTGCCGTCTTCGCCGAGGATGGACGCTTCACAAAAGGCCAGCGTGGCAGTGCGGTGCAGCAGCTTGGCCAGCGCCCGCAACTGCCCTTCGCCCGGACGCATGAACGAGGTTTTCATCTCGATGGTGACAACGCCGGGGCCGAAGCCCGGCTGCTCGCGGTGGATGCTGCGAGCGGCGTGAGCCATCGCCACATCCAGCAGCGTCATCAGCACGCCGCCATGCGCCACTTCCCAGGAGTTCATGTGGCTCTCTGTCAGGTTGACCCGCAACTCGGCCTCGCCGTCGCCCAAGCTGTGCAACTCGAAACCGAGCTTTTCGACAAAGGGGATGTAGACCGGGAACTGCAGCTGAGTTGAAGGAGCGGAGGGGCCGGCTGTCGTCATGCCGTCAGCCGCCAAGAATGGCGCTGACGCCGCCGTCCACTGCCAGAATCTGACCGGTGATGTGCTTGCCGGCGCGGGACGCAAACAACAGCGCCGCACCCTTCAAGTCCTCGTGATCGCCGATGCGGCGCAGCGGGGCCGCCGCCGCGAGGGTGTCGACGCCGAGGGTGGCGAGCAAGCCCTTGGTCATCTTGCTGGGGAAGAAGCCTGGTGCCAACGCGTTGACGGTGATGCCGAACTCGCCCCATTCACCGGCCAGCGCGCGGGTGAAGTTGACGGCCGCGCCCTTGCTGGTGTTGTAGGCAATCGTCTTCATCGTCGATGGGTTGCCACCCAGACCGGCAATCGAGGCCACGTTGATGATGCGGCCGTAGCGGCGCGGAATCATGCTGAGCTTGGCCGCCGCCTGCGCGAACACAAAGAGGCTGCGGATGTTCAGGTTCATCACCTTGTCCCAGGCCTCGATCGGGTGGTCTTCGGCCGGCGCGCCCCAAGAGGCTCCGGCGTTGTTGACCAAGATGTCGATCTGACCCAGCCGCTCCAGCGTTTGCGTGACGACGCCGCGCGCCTGCACTTCATCGGCAGCGTCGGCCGCGATCCAGCGGGCGTCGATGCCGCGCGCTTGCAGATGGGCCATCGCCTCTTCCAGATCAGCGGCCTTGCGCGAGCTGAGCATGATCTTGGCACCGGCCTCGCCCAGGCTTTCGGCGATTTGCAGGCCCAGGCCGCGCGAGCCGCCCGTCACCAAGGCCACTTGGCCGCTCAGGTCGAACAGTTCTTGAACACGTTGTGTCATCTTGTCTCCGTTGGGTTTGATTGAATGCGCCGGGGATGGGTCAGAGGGTGAGAGCTTTTGTAGCGAGCGGTCGTCAGGCTTAGGCTGAGCCCGGACACAAAGCGTCCTGAGGACGCTTTGTGCCTGGCGAAGGACAGGGCCTCTGGCCCTGGCGGACGGGGCGCAGGAACCGGAACGTACTTTTGGTACGTGAGGATTCCGAGCACCCGGCCAACGACGCATGGCGGCCGCGCAGTAAAAAGTTCTCACCCTCTCACTTTAGAACCAGCTGTCTTGCATCTCGCGGCAGAGCGCTTCTCGACTCGCGACCACGCCCAGCCAGGCGTCGATTTTGGGCAGCTCGTAGGCGAAAAAGTAGCCGGCAGCGGCCCGCTTGCCCCGGGCGAAGTCGGTCTCCGTGCCGGCGCACAAGGTCAGGTCCAGCCACACCCAGGCCAGCACCATGTGGCCGAAGGCCTGCAAATAGGGCGTGGCGTTGGCCAAGGCTTCTTCCGGCACGCCGCTGGACCAGGCACTTTGGGTGGCTGCGCTGACCTGCAGCAAGGCCGCCGCCAGCGCATCGGCTTGAGCGCTCAAGGCCGGCACGGCACGGGCGCTAGCCACCGTCTGATTGATGCGTGCGGCCAGCGCCAGCACCGCCTGCCCGCCATTCATCACCACCTTGCGGCCCAGCAAGTCCAGGCCATGGATGCCGTGCGTGCCTTCGTGGATCATGTTGAGCCGGTTGTCGCGCCAATATTGCTCGACCGGAAAGTCCCGCGTGTAGCCGTAGCCGCCCAGCACCTGAATGGCCAGGCTGTTGGCCTCCAGACACCACTCGCTCGGCCAGCTCTTGGCGATGGGAATCAGCACCTCCAGCACCTGTGCGGCTTCCTGAGCAGCTGCCGGCGTGCCGCTGTGCAGCTCGTCTACCAGACGGGCACAGTACAACTCCAGCGCCAGCCCGCCCTCGACATAACTCTTTTGCGCCAGAAGCATGCGCTTGACGTCGGCATGTTCAATGATCGGCCGCTGCGGCTGGCTGGCGTCTTTGCCGGCTGGCCCCATCACTCGGCCCTGCGGACGCTGGCGTGCGTAGGCCAAGCTGGCCTCATAACCGGCGTAACCGAGCATGGCCGCACCCAGACCGACGCCGATGCGGGCTTCGTTCATCATGTGGAACATGCACTTCAGGCCTTCGCCGGGCTGGCCGACGAGGTAGCCCACCGCGCCGGCCTGCCCGCTCGGCGTGAACCGGCCTTCGCCGAAGTTCAGCAGGCAGTTGCTGGTGCCGCGATAACCGAGCTTGTGGTTCAAGCCGGCCAGTGCCACATCATTGCGCTCGCCGGTCAATTGCCCAGTGGCATCGACCATGTGCTTGGGCACGATGAACAGCGACATGCCGCGCGTGCCCGGCGTCAACTTACCGTCGGGGCCGGGAATCTTGGCCAGCACCAAATGGATGATGTTTTCGGTCAGCTCATGCTCGCCGGCCGAAATCCACATCTTGTTGCCCTTGAGCCGATAGCGCGGGCCCAGCGGCTCGACCTCGAAGCCCTCGCCGTCCGGCTCGGCCCGTGTCGCCACGTCGGACAGCGACGACCCCGCCTGCGGCTCGCTCAAACACATGGTGCCGAACCAGCGGCCCGAAAACTCGTTCTTGGCAAACACCTCGCGCTGCAACGGTGTGCCATGCGCCATCAGCAAGTTGGCATTGCCGCTGGTCAGCATCGCGTAGCCGCCCAAAGCGACGCTGGCCTTGCTGAAGAAGGCGTTGGCCGCCATCTCGATCACGCACGGCAATTGCATGCCGCCAAGCTCGTAATCCTGCGCCGCCGCCAACATGCCGGAGCCGACGTAAGCCGCACTGGCCGCATGGCTGGCCTCGGGCAAATGCACCCGCTCGCCATCAAAATGCGGTTCTTGCGTGTCGATCAAGCGGTTGTACGGCGCGAATTTTTCACGCGCGATTTTTTCGCAGGTGTCGAGCACGGCCGCAAAGGTTTCGGCCGAATGCTCGGCAAACCGCTCACGCTGGTTCAGGTCTTCAACCTTGAGCCAGTCGTTGAGCAAGAAATCAAGGGTCTGACGCAAGGCAACTCCTCAAGAAACGAAACAGATTCAGCCGATTTCAGCCCCGTAGGGCGGGTCGCGACCCGCGAGCGATTCCGGCACGAGCAGGGACCGGTCGACAAGAGCTGGCTTGGCGTCACGCGGGTGTCACAGTCGGCCAAACGCGGGTCGCGACCCGCCCTACAAAAACACGGCGTCTGCCTTGATGAACAAGAGCCCTGCCGAAGGATCAGCCCGGTGG
>CANFYD010000165.1 GCA_947450745.1 Burkholderiales bacterium | reverse complement strand
GTTCTTGCTGGTGCACATGATGACCGGCAGGCCGGCGTAGCGCTCGTCACGCGTGATCGTGCGGGTCAACTGAAAGCCGTTCTGGCCCGGCATCACCACATCCATCAGGATCAGGTCAGGGATTTCCTCGGCCAGCCGCTTCAGTGCCTCGTCGCCGTTTTCCGCCGTGCGGACTGAAAAACCGCGCTTGGTCAGCAACTCGCGCAGCACATGCAGCTCGGTCTTGGAGTCGTCAACCAGCAGAATTTTTTGTATGGGCATAAAAGCTCCTCAGCACGCCAGCCGCGCCGCACGCATCAGGCGCTGCGCCAGTGCAAACGCACCGCTTGCAACAACTGATCCTTGGTGAAAGGCTTGGTCAGGTAGTCTTGCGAGCCCACCATGCGCCCGCGGGCTTTGTCGAACAGCCCGTCCTTGGACGACAACATGATCACCGGCAGCGCCGCGAACTCCGGGCTGCGTTTGATGATGGCGCAGGTTTGGTAGCCGTCAAGGCGCGGCATCAAGATGTCGCAGAAGACCACGTCAGGCTGAAAGTCGCTGAGCTTGGCCAGCGCATCGAAGCCGTCTACCGCCAGCACAACCTCGTGGCCGCCCTGCTTGAGGAAGATTTCGGCGCTGCGCCGTATCGTGTTGCTGTCGTCGATCACGAGCACTTTTGCTGCGGTAGCCAAGCTCACAGGTACGAAGTCGTCCAAGCCTTGTTCTCCTCACAGCGAGGCGGCTGCACGGCCGCACTCAAGATCGTCACGTCCAAGCCCTGCAAGCACGGCTGTCACAGCCGCCGCGTCCAGCGCTGCCGCCCGGGTGGCGGGCGTCAGATTCGGACCATCTCGAAGTCTTCTTTTCGGGCGCCACATTCCGGGCAGGTCCAGTTCATATCCACGTCCGCCCAGAGCGTTCCGGGCGCGATGCCATGCTCGGGATCACCGGCGGCCTCGTCGTAAATCCAACCACAAATCAGGCACATCCAGGTACTAGCGTCGGTCACGATGGGTTTACTTTGCTCACTACAATGACCAGATTGTAGCCACGCCGGCCAAGCCACCGTCCCGAGGGAATTGGTAGGGATGCAACAACTGTTTGGTGCTTGCCCTGCGCCCATTTCGTGTAAGACGAGTGCTTGTCCATCGCCGCCTGCGGCCAGCCCCGAAGATGCACCCGACCTCCCGCCGCAACTCCATGAGCAAAATCGACTCTTCCGCCACTAAAACGGCAAGCGCATCGGCCGCCGCCGACGCCGTGCTCAGCCCCGACGAACAAGAAGCGCAGTCCCCCGCCTGCGTGATGAGTTTCAACGCCAGCGAGGCCAGCGGTGCCAGCGGCTTGGGCTGCGACGTGGCGACGATTGCCGCGATGGGTGCGCATTGCCTGCCGGTCGTCACCGCCATCGTCTTGCGCGACACGGCCGAGGTGTTTGAACACCACACGCTGGACACCGACACGATTGCCGAGCAAGCGCGCTTGATCCTGGAAGACGTGCCGATCACCGCCTGGAAGGTCGGCTTTCTGGGCAGCGCCGAGGGTGTTGCCACCGTCGCCGAAGTGCTCAGCGACTACCCGGACGTGCCACTGGTGGCCTATCTGCCCAACCTATCCTGGTTGGACGAAGAGCAGCAGCAGAGCTACCTGGACGCGTTCCGCGAACTGATCCTGCCGCAGACCCATGTGCTGGTCGGCAATCACAAGACCCTGACCGACTTCCTGCTGCCCGACTGGGATGCCGACCGCCCGGCCTCGCCGCGCGAGTTGGCCGTGGCTGCCGCCCAGCACGGGGCCGCCCATGTGCTGGTGACCGGCATCAGCTTGCCGAACCAGTTCGTCGACAACGTGCTGGCCACCGCGCAAGGCCCGATCACCGGCGAGAAATTCGAGCGCTTCGAAGTCTCGTTCGTCGGTGCCGGCGACACCTTGTCCGCTGCGCTGGCGTCGCTGCTGGCCGTCGGTGCCGAGATTCATTCGGCCGTCGGCGAAGCGTTGTCCTTTCTTGATCAGGCGCTGGACGGCGGTTTCCGCCCCGGCATGGGTGCCGCCCTGCCCGACCGCTTCTTCTGGGCCTTGCCGCCCGATGAAGATGAAGAAGGCGAAGAGGGCAAAGAAGGCGAAGGCGCCGACGGCGACGCGGCGGCAACCGCAGCCAGCGACGGCGGCAGCCCGGAAGCCGCCAAGTCAAGCCTCAGCCTGGACGACAGCACGCCGGGCCGCCCGCCGCGCCGCATGCATTGATGCAGCCGTCAGCGCGCTATTGACTCCACCTCATTTCATCGGCTGAGCCGTGCGGCGCTCAGCTTAAAAAGACCCGACATGTCCCAAAACCAAGTTCTGTTCGAGCGTGCCCAGCGCGTCATCCCTGGCGGCGTCAATTCGCCGGTGCGGGCTTTCCGTGCGGTGGGCGGCACCCCGCGTTTCATCACCCGGGCCGAGGGTGCTTATATTTTTGACGCCGACGGTCAGCGCTACATCGACTACATCGGCTCCTGGGGGCCGATGATTCTGGGCCACGGCCACCCGGCGGTGCTTGAAGCGGTGATCAGCGCGGCACGCCAAGGCTTTTCGTTCGGTGCCCCGACCGAGCGCGAAATCGAACTGGCCGAAGAGATCCTCAAGCTCGTGCCCAGCATGGAGCAAGTGCGCTTGGTCAGCTCCGGCACCGAAGCGACGATGAGCGCGATCCGGCTGGCGCGCGGCGCCACCGGCCGCAGCAAATTCATCAAGTTCGAAGGCTGCTACCACGGCCACACCGACGCCCTGCTGGTCAAGGCCGGCTCGGGCCTGGCCACCTTTGGCCACCCGACCAGCGCCGGCGTGCCGGCCGAAGTGGCACAGCACACGCTGGTGCTGGAGTACAACAACGTCGCCCAACTCGACGAAGCCTTTGAGCTGCACGGCAAATCGCTGGCCTGCGTCATCATCGAGCCGATCGCCGGCAACATGAACTTTGTGCGTGCCAGCGTCCCCTTCATGACCCGCTTGCGCGAACTGTGCACGCAGTACGGTGCGCTGCTGGTGCTGGACGAGGTAATGAGCGGTTTCCGCGTCGGTCTGCACAGCGCGCAGGGCCACTATGCCCAGCTGATCCCCGGCTTCAAGCCCGACATCAGCGTGTTCGGCAAGGTCATCGGCGGCGGCATGCCACTGGCCGCTTTTGGTGCCAGCCGCGACATCATGGCCAACCTGGCACCGCTGGGCGGGGTGTACCAAGCCGGCACCTTGTCGGGCAACCCGGTCGCCACAGCTTGCGGGCTGGCCACGCTGCGCGAGCTCCAGAAGCCCGGCTTCTTTGAAGATCTGTCAGCCACCACCCGCACCCTGGTTGACGGCTTGACGGCGATAGCGCGCGCCAACGGCGTGCCGTTCAGCGGCGATTGCCTGGGCGGCATGTTCGGCTTCTTCTTGCTGCCCGAGCTGCCGCAGGAATACAAAACCGTCATGACGACGGACACCGAGCGCTTCAACCGCTTCTTCCACGCCATGCTGGACGCCGGGGTTTATTTCGCACCGGCGCTGTACGAAGCCGGTTTTGTCAGCGCCGCCCACAGCGCAGCCGATATCGCGGCCACGTTGGACGCCGCCGCCCACGCCCTCCGCTGAATTTCAAAGCTTCAAGACGTCAAGACGTCAGGACAGCCGCTGGCCGGCTGCAAAATTCCCATGCACATTCACATCCTTGGCATTTGCGGCACCTTCATGGGCGGGTTGGCAGCACTGGCGCGCGAAGCCGGCCACCGCGTCACCGGCTGCGATACCAATGTCTACCCGCCGATGAGCGATCAGTTGCAGGCGCTGGGCATTGAGCTGACGACCGGCTTCGGTGCCGAGCAACTGGCTTTGAAGCCCGACCTGTTCGTGATCGGCAATGTGGTCACACGGGGCGAGAAGTTCCCGCTGATGGAGGCCATTCTTGACGCTGGTCTGCCCTATGTCAGCGGGCCGCAATGGCTGGCCGAGCATGTCTTGCAGGGCCGCCATGTGCTGGCCGTCGCCGGCACGCATGGCAAGACGACGACCACCGCCATGCTGGCCTGGATTCTTCAGCATGCCGGCCTGGAACCGGGTTTCCTGGTCGGCGGGGTGCCGCAGAACTTCGGCGTGTCAGCGCAGTTGGGCAGGACCGACAACTCCGCCGCCCTCAAGCCGTTCGTCATCGAAGCGGATGAATACGACACTGCCTTTTTCGACAAGCGCAGCAAGTTCGTCCACTACCGCCCGCGCACCGCCGTGCTCAACAACCTCGAGTTCGACCACGCCGACATCTTTGCCGACCTGGCCGCCATCGAAACACAGTTCCATCACCTGGTGCGCACGGTGCCGGCCAGCGGCCGCGTCATCGTCAACGCCCGCGAAGAAGCGCTGCAACGGGTGCTCAGCCGGGGCTGCTGGAGCGAAGTGCTGCGCTTTGGCGCACGCAAGGAAGAGCCGGGCGCCCTGCGCGCGCGCGGTGAGCCGCAAGCTTTTGATGTCTTGCGCGGCAGCCTGAAGGTGGCCCGGGTCGAGTGGGAGCTGTTCGGCGAGCACAACCAATTGAATGCGCTGGCTGCGATTGCCGCTGCCGAGCATGTCGGCGTCACCCCGGAGCAAGCCGCGCAAGCGCTGGCGCTGTTCAAGAACGTGCGGCGTCGCATGGAGCTGCGCGGCGAAGTGGCGACGGCCGCTGCGCCGATCAAGGTCTATGACGATTTCGCCCACCATCCGACCGCGATACGCACGACGGTAAACGGCCTGCGCCGCCGCATCGCGCCTTCCGAGCGCATCCTCGCCATCTTCGAGCCGCGCTCGAACACGATGAAGCTGGGCGAAATGAAGGCGCAACTGCCCTGGGCGCTGGAAGAAGCCGACCTGAGCTTTTGCAATCAGGCCGGCCTCGGCTGGGACGCCCGCGAGGCGCTGAGCCCGCTCGGTGCGCAGGCCGTGGTGGCCGCCGATGTCGATGCGCTGGTGCTGGCCATCACCGCCGCCGCCAAGCCCGGCGACCATCTGCTTTGCATGAGCAATGGCGGCTTCGGCGGCATTCACGACAAGCTGCTGAAAGCGCTCGCTGCGCGCTAACCGTCACTCAAGCAGCCGCTATCAATCCTTCTTTCGGAAAGCCAACCAGCCCGCTATTGCCGTAAAGGTCAGCACGATCACGGCGATCACCAAGAAGCCGTGCGGGTTGTCGGCCAGCGGGATGCCGCCCACATTCATGCCCAGCAGGCCGGCAATGATGTTGATCGGCAGGGCCAGCACGGTCACCACCGTCAGAGTGAACAGGCTGCGGTTGGTTTGTTCGCCCACCTTGGCAATCATTTCTTCCTGCAGCAGCTTGATGCGCTCCTGCAGTGCAGCCAAATCGCTGATGACCAAAGACACCTCCTCGGTGGACTGGCGCAATTCGTCCAGGTCGTGGGCGGTGATCCAGGGCGGCGGCTGACGCAACAAGCGAAACAGCGCACCAGGCTCGGGAGCCAGCAGCCGCTGCAAACGCACCAGCACGCGCCGCAGCGTGCCCAGATCGGCGCGCTTCTGGCGCAAGCGGCCGACCAGCAAACTGTCCTCGATGCGGTCCACCTGCAGCGTCGCGTCGCGCACAATGCCGACCAGCACATCGCCCTGGTCGTTGATCAGATGAGTCAGCAGCTCGACCGAGGAGCTGATGTGGGCGCCGTCCTTGACGGCCAGGCGCAAGCGGTCGATCGAGCGCAGCGGCAGCACCCGCGCGCTGACCGCCACCCGCTCGCTGACGTTGACCCACAGCGAGGCGATCTCGGACGGATCAAACGAAAATTCGAACGCCACATCGTTGATGACGGCGATCAAGTTGTCCGAGGCGTCCTCGATGCGAGTGGAACGCGAGCCAACGCGCAGCGCCTCAAAAAACTCCGGCGGCAAGCTCAGGTTGGCTTGCATCCACTTCTCGGCCGAGGTGTCGGTCAGGTTGAAATGCAACCAGATGAACTCGCCTGCAGTCTGCTGCCCGCCCGCCGCCAGCCAAGCCAGGGCATCCGCCAGTCCCAACGGCCGACCGGTGCGGCCCGGGGCCAGCACGAAGCCGCAAATCAATGCGTTGTCCATCGATCCAAACGCAATACTCATCGCTTCACTTTCTCTGGCGGCCGGCTTGATTGCTTGCACGGCGCCGATTGTCGATCAGCGCTATGACAAAGGCCGACCTTGGCAACCCAAGATCGGCCTTTTGATCAAAACCCCAAAGAATTAACTGCGCTGCATCGTGGCGCGCAGCACGCTGCTCAGCATGTCCAGGCTTTCGGCCAAATGCGCACGCGTCTCGACCGACGCACCGCCCTTGGCCAGCGTGCTGCGCAGATCGCCTTGCAACTGCGTCGCCTGCAAGCGCAGCAGCGCGTAGGCATCGGCCATGCCGGGCGCGCCACCCTTGGTCAGGATCACTTGCAGGCGCTTCAAGTGCTCACGCTGCAGGTTGCGGCGCATGCGGTCAATCTCGGCGCCGCTTTTGAGCTCGCTCCAGATCGAGGTCTGCAAGGTGGCGTAGACCTCGTTCAGCGAGATCAAGCCCCGGCGCTGGTTCTCCGGCACATAAGCCGGCAAGTCCATCAGCCGCATCGCCGTGTTGGCACTCAGCAAGCGGTCGAGCGCCACCAACTGCACACGCGCCACGGCGGCCGGCACATTCAGCGGGCCGCCCCGGTTCCACTCGTTGTAGTCCACCGTCAACGTGGACAAGAACTGGGGCCGAAAGCGGAATGAATCGGTGCTGAACAAGCCGGTGGCCAGGAACTGCAAGGCCTCGCGCTGCTTGGCCGGCTCGACCGGCTTGAAGCTGGCTCGGCCGGTGCTGCCGGGCAGGTCACGCAGGGTGTGCATGCCGCCGACATATTTGCCGACCAACTCGGCCGAGCGGAACAGCTGGTTGAAGCCGGAGATCAGCGAGCGGCGCTGGCGCAGCGGGTCCTCACCGGCCAGCGGCTTGCGGTCCTGCACGCGGGTCCACAACTCCTTGGACAACTGCAAGCGCTTTTTGTAATAGGCCAGCGGGTCGTCGCCCAGGTCAAAGCGATTCGCCAGCGGGTCCATGCCGTCGTAAGGGCCGACGCCACCTGCGTCGGCATCGTCGGCATAGGCCAGCGCCGGCTCGGTGCTGCGCGCGGCAATACGGCCCAGCTCGGCGGCTTCGGCCCCGACAGCGATCGGCTTGTACGCGTACTCGATCGCCCAGTAGTCGTAGGCTCCTAGCGTGCTGTTGTTGAAGCCGCCCTGTGCCTCGCCCTGAACCGCGATGTTGTAGGCGTTGTAGTCCATCACCGAGCCGGAAATGCCGTTGGCGTCGGTGTAGGCCTTGTCCTTCAGCTTCGCTTGCGTGACGGTGGTGGAGGCCTTGAAGTTGTGCTTCAGGCCCAGCGTGTGCCCGACCTCATGCATGATCACGTCCTTCACCCGCGCCTGGATGAAGGCATCGGCCTCCGGGCCATCGGGGGCGATGTCGCCGCGCGCTTCCAGCAGGTCGAGCGCAAAGTCCATTTCGGCCGCCGCCTCGTGGGCATAGCTGCAAAGCTCGCCGTTGTGGTCATGGCGGTTCGGGCTGGCTGCGCTCCAGGCTTGTAGCGGCTGGGCCGCGGCTGCACCAAAGCCGACGTCTTCGCTGATGAAAGCGCGACCGCCGCGCACGAACACATCGCTCATGCCGATGTCGGCATCCAAGATTTCACCGGTGCGCGGGTCGTTGTGGCTGGGGCCGATGGCAAAGCCCACATCGGC
>CANFYD010000164.1 GCA_947450745.1 Burkholderiales bacterium | reverse complement strand
TGGCCTGGTCGGTCTGGCCGCCATCCTCGCGGTGCTGAAGGGCAGCTTCTCGGCCAAGGGCAAGATTGCCACCTTGGTGCTGGCGGTTGTGGCCGTGGCTCTGTTGAAGACCTTCGACGCCAAGTTCTGGGGCGTGGTCATCATGGGCGGTGCTGTGATCATTTTGTTCTTCTTGCCTTGGCTGGATCACAGCCCGGTCAAGTCGATCCGTTATCGCCCTGAATGGCATAAGTATGTGTACGGCGTGTTCGGCGTGTTCTTCCTGGTGTTGGGTTACTTGGGCATCCAGCCGCCCACCGACCTCGGCACCCTGACTGCGCAAATCGGCACCTTGTTCTACTTTGGCTTCTTCCTCTTGATGCCTTGGTGGAGCAAATTGGGCACCTTCAAGCCCGTGCCCGACCGTGTGACCTTCACCGCCCATTGAGCCTCGGAGTCAAAAGAATGAAAAAAATCATTGCGACGCTGCTGACTTCCCTGCTCTTGAGCATGGGTTTGGTGTCAGGTGCCATGGCCAACGCGGGTGGCATCGAGTGGGATAAATTCCCCAAGGAAAAGATGCAGGACATGGCTTCGTTGCAGAACGGTGCCAAGCTGTTCGTCAACTATTGCTTGAACTGTCATTCGGCTTCGTACAACCGTTACAACCGGTTGCGTGATCTGGGCCTGACCGAGGCGCAGATCAAGGCCAACCTGATGTTCGCGACCGAAAAGGTCGGCGACACGATGAAGGTGACGCTGGATGCCAAGCAGGCCAAGGACTGGTTCGGCGCGATGCCGCCCGACCTGACCGTCATCGCCCGCTCGCGTGCCGATGCGGCCAAGGGTTCGGGCGCAGATTATCTGTACACCTATCTGCGCACCTATTACCGCGATGACACCAAAGCCACCGGCTGGAACAACTTGGCGTTCCCGAGCGCTGCGATGCCGCATGTGCTGTGGGAGTTGCAAGGTCAGCGCGCAGCTGTTTTTGTCGATCAAGCCGATCCGCATGAGCATGGCAAGACGATCAATGTGTTCAAGGGCTTCGAACAATTGACGCCGGGCACGCTGAATGCGCGTCAGTACGACAATGCGGTAGGCGACTTGGTTGCTTATTTGCAGTGGATGGGCGAGCCCGCGCAAGCACAGCGTTTCCGCCTCGGCGTTTGGGTGTTGTTGTTCCTGGCTGTGTTCACGTTGTTTGCTTGGCGCTTGAACGCTTCCTACTGGAAAGACGTGAAGTAACCCGTCTGGCCTTCTGCTCGGCAGCGATGCTGACGGCGGGCCGAATGCGCAGTGGGATGCTCGTCGAGCCTCCCACTGCGTTTGCCTTTTGTGCGGCCCTCTTCTTGAGGCGTCGTGACTCTTTCTCTGACCCCTCGGGAGCCTGCTGCCATGATGGTGCTTTATTCTGGAACCACCTGCCCTTACTCGCATCGCTGCCGCTTCGTGCTGTTCGAAAAGGGTATGGATTTTGAAATCCGCGATGTGGACTTGTTCGCCAAGCCCGAAGACATCGCCCTGATGAACCCGTACAACGAAGTGCCCATCTTGGTGGAGCGCGACTTGATTTTGTATGAGTCGCACATCATCAATGAGTACATCGACGAGCGCTTTCCGCATCCGCAACTGATGCCCGGCGACCCGGTAGCCCGTGCCCGCGTGCGCTTGTTCCTGCTCAACTTCGAGAAGGAGCTGTTTGCTCACGTCAACGTGCTCGAAGGCCGCAGCCAGAGCGTCAAGGCGACGGACAAGCAATTGGAAAAAGCACGCGCACAAATCCGCGACCGCCTGACCCAGTTGGCCCCGATCTTCCTGAAGAACAAATACATGTTGGGCGACGACTTCTCGATGCTCGACGTGGCGATTGCGCCGCTGTTGTGGCGTCTGGACTATTACGGCATCGACATGTCCAAGAACGCCTTGCCGTTGTTGAAATATGCCGAGCGCATTTTTTCGCGTCCGGCCTATATCGAGGCGTTGACGCCGTCCGAAAAGGTCATGCGCAAGTAAGTAGCAGCAAATATGGAACCCAGCATCACCCAGGGCGGGCCGGCCAGTGCGTCCACCCGCCCGTATTTGATCCGAGCGCTGCACGAGTGGTGCACGGATAACGGATTCACGCCCTATATTGCCGTGCAGGTTGATCGAACGGTGCAGGTGCCGATGGAGTACGTCAGCAAGAACGAAATCGTTCTGAATGTCGGCTTCGACGCCACCAGCAATCTGGACTTGGGCAATGAGTTCATCCAGTTCAAGGCGCGTTTTGGCGGCACGGCACGCGAGATCATCGTGCCGATCGATCATGTCGTCGCTATCTACGCGCGGGAAAACGGGCAAGGCATGGCCTTTCCCGCACCTGATGCGCAGCCGGTAGCGACGCCGCCTGGCTTCACGCCGACGATTGCTGGCGTCATTGCGCCTGCCCTGGCCGCCGTGTTGCCCAGCAGCGCCACGGCGCTGCCTGCCGGTGAAGGTCGGCCAGTCACGCCGTTGCGGTCGCTGAGGCTGGCACCCAGCCCTGCTGTCGAAGACGCGCCCACTCAAGCCGATGTGCTCGACGTGAACGCAAACTCGACAGACGAAGGTGGCGCTGACGGCCCGGATCCGGACAGTTCAGCGGGCGGTTCGTCGTCAGGCCCGGGTCGCCCGACACTAAAACGCATCAAGTAGCTTGAAGGGGGTGGAAATACCCCCTATAATGTAAGACCAGTGCCGGCTTAGCTCAGTTGGTAGAGCAACCGCCTTGTAAGCGGTAGGTCATCAGTTCGAATCCGATAGTCGGCACCAATCGAACAAATACTAAAACCTCAAGTTTCACGACTTGAGGTTTTTTTATGCCTGGAATCTATTCAGTAATATTTGCACTGGGCGGGTTTGCCGTAAGTGCCGAGGCCAGTCAAGTTGGCGGCAGCACTTTCACTCTGACCTTGGCCGGCTGCAGACCTTGCTCGGCCAGCATGGCCTCCAAGCGAGGTTGTAGCTGGCGTAGCTTGGCGGCAACGGCGGCGTTTGCGGCCAGCAGCGTCCAACCCTCTTCATCCACCGGGCCGGGCCGTACAAACCGTGCCAAAGCACCAGGCAGGGCGGGGGCCACGATTTCCATCCGCCGGTTCGAGGCTTGCAGCAACAAACCCAGCCTTGCCAAGCCTTCATGCTGATGCAGGGCCTGAGCAATCGGCAGCGGATCGGGTACTTGACGACCGTGCGGATTCAGGTTTCTTGAGGGGTAGGGCGCGCGCATGGGATTCAGTTTAGCCCTGCGATGCGTCGACTTGGTGCCCAGGATAAGCGGCTGGGCCCGGATGCTAAACTGCCAAAGTTTTGCGCCAAACCGGGCACCGGGCTTATTGCACCGGCGGCTGATCGCCTCATATGCGACCGGCAGTCAGTCACAAACAAGCCATCTGCAATATTCCAAGGACTAGGCGGCGCGTCAATCCAGCATTGTGGGCCGCACAGTTCATCCGAGGGGCCAGCCATTGCCGGCCCCCGATTTTTGATAAAACCATCACGCCGCATGTTGCCCAAGCTTCTCACCCAGATTTTCGGTAGCCGTAATGAGCGTTTGCTTAAAGGCTACCGCCGCGTTGTTCAACAGATCAACGCACTTGAGCCTCAGTTCGAGAAGCTCGACGACCTCGCACTGAAGGCCAAGACCGCTGAATTCAAGCAGCGAGTCGCGAAGGGCGAGACGCTCGATGCCATCATGCCCGAGGCCTTTGCCGTCGTGCGCGAGGGCAGCAAGCGCGCCCTGAAAATGCGCCACTTCGATGTGCAGTTGATCGGCGGCATGGTGCTCAACGACGGCAAAGTGGCCGAAATGCGCACCGGCGAGGGCAAGACCTTGATGGCGACGCTGCCGGTCTACCTGAACGCGCTGGCCGGCAAGGGCGTGCATTTGGTGACCGTCAATGATTACTTGGCCAAGCGCGACGCCGAGTGGATGGGGCGCCTCTACAACTTCCTGGGGCTGACCGTCGGTGTCAACTTGCCGCAAATGCCGCGCGAGGACAAGCAGGCGGCTTATGCGGCCGATGTGACCTACGGCACCAACAACGAATACGGTTTCGACTACCTTCGCGACAATATGGTCTACGAGTTGGCGGACCGGGTACAGCGTCCGCTGGCCTACGCCATCGTTGACGAAGTGGACTCGATCTTGATCGACGAGGCGCGCACGCCGTTGATCATTTCCGGCCAGGCCGACGATCAGACCGATGTCTATCAAGCCATCAACAAGATCGCGCCGAGCTTGAAGAAGCAGATCGGTGAGCTCGACATCCGCACCGGTGAGGGCGTCATCGAGGCCGGTGATTTCACCGTTGATGAAAAGTCCCATCAGGTCTACCTGACCGAAGACGGCCACGAGAACGCCGAGCGTTTGCTGGCCGAAGCCGGCCTGCTGCTGGAAGGTGCGAGCCTTTACGACGCCGGCAACATCACGCTGATGCATCACTTGTATGCGGCGCTGCGCGCCCACCACGTGTATCACCGCGACCAGCATTACGTCGTGCAGAACGGTGAAGTCATCATCGTGGACGAGTTCACCGGCCGCTTGATGAGCGGGCGGCGCTGGAGCGACGGCCTGCACCAAGCGGTGGAAGCCAAGGAAGGTGCCGAGATCCAAAGCGAAAACCAGACGCTGGCCTCGATCACCTTCCAGAACTTTTTCCGCATGTACGGCAAGTTGTCCGGCATGACCGGCACGGCCGACACCGAAGCCTATGAATTCCAGGAGATTTACGGCCTGGAAACGGTGGTGATTCCGCCCAACCGCCCGACCATTCGCAAGGACGAGCAGGACCTGGTCTACAAAACCACCAAGGAAAAGTTCGACGCCGTCATTCTGGACATTCGCAGCTGCGTCGAACGCAATCAGCCGGTGCTGGTGGGTACCACGTCGATTGAGAATTCCGAGCTGATCTCCGGCCTGCTGACCCAGGTCAAGCTGCCCCACCAGGTGCTGAACGCCAAGCAACATGCGCGCGAAGCCGAGATCGTGGCGCAGGCCGGTCGGCCGGGCGTGATCACCATTGCCACCAATATGGCAGGGCGCGGCACCGACATCGTGCTCGGCGGCAACGTTGAAAACCAGGTCAAGATCATCGAAGCGGACGCCTCGATTGCCGACGCCGACAAGGCGGTCCGCATCCAGAAGTTGAAAGACGAATGGGCCGGCTTGCATGAGCAAGTGAAGGCCGCTGGTGGCTTGCGCATCATCGCCACCGAGCGCCACGAAAGTCGCCGAATCGACAACCAATTGCGTGGCCGTTCGGGCCGTCAGGGCGACCCGGGTGCCTCGCGCTTCTATTTGTCGCTCGATGACCAGTTGATGCGCATTTTTGCCGGCGACCGGGTGCGCGCCATCATGGACCGGCTGAAGATGCCCGAGGGCGAGGCGATCGAAGCCGGCATCGTCAGCCGCTCGATCGAAAGTGCGCAGCGCAAAGTCGAGGCGCGCAACTTTGATGTGCGCAAACAATTGCTTGAATACGACGACGTGTCGAACGACCAGCGCAAGGTGATTTACGAGCAGCGCAACGACATCCTGGAGGCGCAAAGCCTGATCGCTCAAATTGGCAATCTGCGCGCCAGCACTCTGGGTACCGTGGTTCACACCTTTGTGCCGCTGAACAGCGTTGAAGAGCAGTGGGACTTGGCTGGCTTGGAGCGGGTGCTGAAGGACGAATGGCAGCTGGAGCTGGGCTTGCAGGCCTTGGTAGGCGGCAGCGAGTCGATCACCGACGAAGAAATTCTTGAAGCCGTGGTGAAGGCTGGCGATGTGGCCTTCGAGGAAAAGATTGAGCGCGTCGGCCTGGAACAGTTCACGCCCTTCATGCGCATGGTGCTGATGCAAAGCATCGACCAGCATTGGCGCGAGCATCTGGCGGCGCTGGACTATTTGCGCCAGGGCATCCACTTGCGTGGCTATGCGCAGAAGAACCCCAAGCAGGAATACAAGCGAGAGGCGTTCGAGCTGTTCTCGCAGTTGCTTGATGTGGTGAAGATGGAAGTGACGCGCACCTTGCTGAATGTGCGCATCCAGTCGCAAGAAGAGGTTGCCCGCGCGGCTGAAGCGATTGAAGAGCGTGCTGAATCGCTCAGCAACATCACCTACACCCACCCGAACGAGGACGGCTCGGTGTCGCAAGAAGCAGTCCCTGCCGACCCTGCCGCCAATCAGTTCGGTCACGTCGGCCGCAATGATCCTTGCCCCTGCGGCAGCGGCAAGAAGTTCAAGCTTTGCCACGGCAAGCTGAGTTGAGCCAACAGACTGTGCGGTTTCGCACGTTTTATCAGCTCATCCCCCGGATTCGGGGATTTTTTCCGAGAATGCATGATTGTTAAAGTGCAGACATGGAGTGGGGGCAGAGCGTTGTTTCGCTCAGTCTCCAAGTCGCACATCAGGTCATCAGGACATCCGGCCATCATGAATATCCGCGTCGCTTTAGCTGCCTTCTCCGCTGCCTTGCTGGCCTTCAGTGCTAACACCGCAGTCGCCACCCCGGTCGTGACCATTCCCTCCTTCATGCAAGTGAGTCTGTCCATGGGTGCCAATGGCAGCCAATCGGCGATATTCGGGACGACTCATTTGAAGGCCGGGTTGTTCACCGACACTTTCTATTTTGCGGATACCGCCACGCTGGCTCTCGTCAACGGCGGGCTGTCGACCATCGGGTTGGCTGCGGTTTTCGATATCGACTTCATCACGGCGACCCTGAACGGCATTGCTTTTGACTTCAGAAAAACTTCCCTTCTCAGGGTGTTTGAAGCCAAGGAAATCGGCAAGTTCACCAATCAAGAGCTGTTCTCGCCATTCACGCTGATCGTGAACGGGCGGGCGGGTCAAGGCCTGGCCGATGGCGCTGCTATCGCTGCCAGCTATTCGGGCAACATCAACGTGACCGACGTGACCAACGTGCCCGAACCCAGTTCGTTTGCCTTGTTGGCTGTCGGCTTGGCCGGCGCGGGCTGGGTTGCGCGCCGCCGCCGTGTTTTGAAGACCAACGCCTGAAAGTGCCCGCCATGAAACTGAAGAATTTCGCCCTCGCTGTCGGCTTGGCAGTGGCCGGCTTCTCTGCCCAAGCCTTGGACATCACCAGCACAGTGGCCCTGCTCGGTGATCCTCATGTCGCTCAGTCGGCTGTTTTGTCCGCCGCAGGGGGTAGCCAGATCAATCACCAGATCTCAGGTGCGTTTTCCGACACCTTCACCTTCAACTTTGCCGGCACCGGCTTGGTTGATGTCATTATCTACAACACGGCTGCCAGGGGCGATCTGGCCAATCAGCAAATCGTTTTCAGCTCGGCCAACCTTAACGGTGTGGCTTTGACCATCGACGTTGATGAGACGGACAGCGCGACCATCTACCGCAGTGCCGCTTTGTTCCAGGCCCCAGCTCACGGCAACTTGGTGCTGACGATCAATGGTTACGCCGGCCTGTTGGGCAGCACGCAGCCGGGCATCTCTGCCAGCTACGCTGGGTCATTGAACGTCACTGCGGTGCCCGAGCCGAGCAGCTATGCGCTGCTGGCGGCGGGTTTGCTTGTGCTGGGTGTGGTGGCTCGCCGCAAGCGTTCAGCGGTTTGAGTTTCAACTGATATCAACGCTGATCAGGATCTGGCGGCGCTGCCGCCTTGAAAACGGGTTTCAAACGAAAGTTTGAAACCCGTTTTTTTATGTGCGCCTGCCAATTCTGCCAACTCTGCCTTGCCCGGCTGAATCTGCCGCTGCCGCTC
>CANFYD010000163.1 GCA_947450745.1 Burkholderiales bacterium | reverse complement strand
TCGTGGTGGAGAACTACAACGCCAAGCTCACGGGGCTGGAGCTGGAAGCGGCCTGGCGGGTACTGCCCACCCTGACGCTGTGGGCCAACGGTGCCATCAACACCGGCAAGTACACCTCTTGCGCCACCACCGTGTCCCTGCCCTGCTCGGTGATCAGCAACAAGCTGCCGCTGTTCCCCGACAAGGTCTACACCCTCGGCTTCGACCACCAAAGCCCGCTCGGCCAGGGCGCGCTGCGCTTCGGAGCGGACTACAGCGAGCGCGGCCCCTACTACTCCACCGCCGACAACGCGCCGATCGGCGCAGTGCCGCAGCAGAAGTCGCTGAACGCCTATGTCGCCTACGACATCGGGGCCTGGACCGTCCAACTCGCCGGCAAGAACCTGACGCAAGAAGACGGTTGGCAAACCGGCTTTGGCTTCAGCGTCGTGCAGCCGCGCTTCGCCATCCCCAGCCGCAGCGTGCTGTTGACCGCACGCTACGAGTTCTGAGCCGGATGAGCACCTCAACTGCCGAGCTGCCGGTTGGCCGCATGCTGCTGTACGGCAGTGGCCAAGCCGGCGTACAGATCATCCGCGACACGCCCGCCGTGCTGCTGCCGGTGTTCATGAGCACCATGCTGGGCATCTCGCCGTGGTTGGCGGGCCTGGCCATCCTGGTGCCAAAGCTGTGGTTGATCCTGTGCGACCCGCTGGTGGGCAACTGGTCTGATCGGCGCAAGGCGAGCTGGGGGCGCATGCCCTTTTTGCTGGTCGGCGCGCCGCTGACGGCGGTGGGCTTCGGCCTGCTGTTCTGGCTGAAGCCGCTGGGCAGCGAGGGGTCGACCGCGTTGGGCGTGGCGGCGCTGTACACGCTGATGGCCACCGCCTACAGCGTCTACCTGGTGCCCTACCTGGCACTGGCGGCGGAGCTGTCGCCCGACCCGCAGCAACGCACCATCTTGCTGGCCTGGCGCATCGTCTTCACAATGGTCGGCGTCATTGCGGGTGTGGGCTTCGCCCAGCCCTTGATCGGCTGGGCCGGCGGCGGCAGCCGGGGCTGGGAGACCATGGGCCTAGTGTTCGCCGGGATCAGCCTGCTTGCCATGTTGTGCCCGCTGCCGGTGGCCTACGGCGTGCAAGCCCGCGGGACAACGACAACGACAACGACAACTGCAACGGCAACAGCAACAGCAGCAACGGCCGCCGCGCCCTTCTTGCAACAGATGCGTCAGGCCTGGGACAACCGGCCCTTCCGCACCCTGCTGGCCGCCTTCTTCGTGCAAAGCGTGGGCCAGGCCACCAGCTACGCCGCCGTGGCCCTGATGTTCATCTTCGTGTTGGGCAAGGTGGACCTGCTGATCCCCTTCATCCTGGTGCTCAGTGCCGGCTCCATCCTCAGCCAGCCGCTGTGGGTGAAGCTCTCGCAGCGCCTGGGCAAACGCCCGGTGTTCTCGCTCGCGGCGGCCGCCTGGTCGGTGCTGACCCTCAGCTGGCTGGCCGCCACGCCCGGCGGCCCGGTCACGCTGCAGTTGCCGCTGCTGGGCGCGCTGACCACCGAGCAGGGCCTGGCCTTGCTGCGCGCGCCGCTGATCGGCGCGCTGAACGCCGGCTTCGTGCTGATGGTGCAGTCCATGCTGACCGACACCGTGGTGCTCGACCGGCTGCACCACGGCCGCAGCAGCGAGGGCGCGCTGTCCGGCGTGTTCTCCGCCGCCGAGAAGCTGGCCTACGCCGTCGGGCCGGCGGTGGCCGGCGTGGTGCTGTCGCTGAGCAACTTCCACGCTTCGCAAGGCGGTGCCGTGGCGCAGGAGGCCCTGGCCATCAGCGGCATCCTGCTGAACTACTCGCTGATCCCGGTGCTGTTCGTGCTGGCCAGTGTGTGGGTGCTAAGCCGCTACCGCCTGACCGACGCCGACCTGCCGGCCAGCCGCTGAAGTGCCGAGCCGGTCAACCGCGCTGGCTCGCCAGCGTTCAACGTGGGCCGATGGCGATGCGCCGCCGGCCTCATTTGATGGAAACCTCGACATGACCACGCTGACCCTTACCTTCAATGGCCCTCCCAATCAGGCCCGCCAAGCACTCGGAGGACTTCTGCAGCGCTACCGCTCGGCTTATTTTGTCGAACGCAGCAACAACGAATATACGGTGACCGCCGACGATGTCACTGCGGCAGACCTTGCCAGTCAAGCTCTGTGGTCAACCCGCCCGGCACAGACAAGCGCCACGATTTCGGCGGCTGTGCGCTGACCGGCCTGCCAGCCTTCTTCGCTGCGATCACGCATTCGCTCGTCGCTGAGAGCAATTCAGGCCCCTGGCGGCACCCGGCGTTCGCGAAGAAACGGCGTGCTCGCGGGATCAGCCCGGCGGGACGTTTTGCTCCGTGCCAAGGCCAGAGGCCTTGGCGCTCGCCAGGCACAAACAGTCCGTAAGGACTGTTTGTGTCCGGGCTTGCTCCCCCAGCGCAGCCTAAGGCTGCGGCTTCCTCCTTGACCTGCGCAAAACGCCCCGCCGCGCTGATCCTTCGGCTGTTTGTTTCTTCAATCAGGCGGACGCAGGTGCTCGTTCAGCAAGGGCATTGGGTGTGTCATGCAGCGAAGTCAAGGAGGAGCGCAGCGGGTGGAGAGAGCCCGGACTCAAACAGTCCTGTGGACTGTTTGTGCCTGGTGAGCGCCAGGGCCGCTGGCCCTGGCATGAGCGGAAGGACGCACCCGATGGCCGCAGCCCGGCCAGCTTTTCGGGGTGTAAAAAGTTTTGTTTCTTGAGAGGGCGTGCTGCGCAGCACAACGGGCTTGATCTTCAGCCGCTGTGCATTGCGGCTCAGGGCGTCGTCCAGAGTGGCCATGTACTTCGCCCCCGCAGCCTCGCCACACGCTGGGAGCCAAGGCGCTCTGTTTCACTCCTGGCCCCCGCCACGGCTATCGCGTGCGCGACTCCGATCCTGCCGGATCAGATCGATTGGGTGTTCCGTGCAGCGAGGTCAAGGAGCTGGCCGCAGGCCGGGGACAGGGGCGAAACAGAGCGCCCAGTCGGCCGGATCGTTGCCGATCCTTGCACCGAATTCGAGCGACTAAGCCGAGCCCTGATCGCCAATCCATCGACGCCCCGACCAGTCCACCTGTCCGCGCGCCAGCCGCATGCCACCGAACACCAGAAAAAAGGGTGCAGCGTCCAAGACACTGCGCCCTTTTGCCGACGGGCCATCAGGCGGCCGGCCGGATTGATTAACTGTCTGACTCAGTCCTTCTTCAAATCCAGATGCTGCAGCAGCGGCCCGAAGCCATCGACGCCGTCCAGGATGCGGTTGGTGCGCAGGGCGTGCCAATAAGTCGCGGTGTTGATCGCGATCACCGGCTTGTCGAGGAAGGCTTCGGCATAGGGTGCCAGGCGGGCCATCGACAAGTTGGTGCCCACCTGCACGATGGCGTCGATGTCGTCGCCGTCGAGTGCCTTCAGCGCCTGCGCGATCTGCACTTCGGTGACGCGCGAGATGTCGGTCCAGCTCTTGCAGCGCAGCGGCAGGTCGCGCACTTGCTCGATGCCGTAGTCGCTGAAGAAGTTCTTCACATGCGCGTTGGCGACGGGGTAGTAGGGCGAAATCACGGCCACGCGCTTGATGCCGCCGTAGGCCTTGAGCGCCTCGACGCAGCTGATCGGGCCGACGCTGACGCCCAAGCCGGTCAGCTCCTGCAGATGCTTCAGCTGGGCGTGGCAAGCCTGCGCACCGCCGACAAAGGAGACGGCCGACACGCCCATCACCAGGTAGTCGGGCTCGCTGGTCATCGCCGTGCGCACCGCCGCATCGACGGCGCCCTGCAAGATGCCGATGCCGGCCATGAAGGTGTCGTCAGACAGCGCCTTGGCGTTCTCGATGTAGATGTCGCGGTACTGGTTGGTCACGCCGGCCGGCCGCATGGCGGCGAACTCGGGCTCGACCACGGTGTTGGTCGAGGGGCCAAGCACGGCGAACACCTTGCGCCAGCCGCAACTGTCGCGCCCCGTGGGCCTGGGGACAGGTTTGGCGATCGTGCTCATACGTAGCTCGGGTCTTTCATCGGGCCAACGGAACGCGAGCGGGTGGACTGCAACAGCACCGGCGGCTCGCTGCCCGGGAAATCGGGGCCCCAGTTGAGCGGCGTGCCGTGCATCTCGACGCTGGCGTTGTCGGTGTACCAATCGACCAGGCGGCCGTCGCAACGCAGGATCCAGGTCGTGCCTTCGGGGCCGGCCACAAAGTCGCCGTGGCGCACACCGGCCGGGCGGAAGAAATAGGTGCCCGGGTACATGCGGCCGAAGTTGTAGTCGAAGTCGCCCTGCAGGGTGTACGACTCCTCGTAACACGGGTGGTGGGCGAGCGGATGCTCGACCCAATTCGCCTTCGCGTGGATCAGCCGGGTGTAGAAACCGGTGACCTTGTCGTGGTGCAGCAGCTTGATGAAGAGGCCGGGCACCGGTGTGCCGCCGCGCGAGAAGTCCATCGGGCTGCCGTGCGTCGGATGGGTGACGTCGTACCACTCCATCTTGCTGGCACGCTTGATGACCAGCTCATGCAGCGGGTTGCGCTGCGCGCCGTGTTCGCTGGCCGGTGCAAAGGCCCAGTCGGCGTATTCACGGAACAGCAGCACGCGGGTGCCGGCCTTGACCTTCAAGTCGGGCGTCAGCACGCCTTGCGGAGCCATCAGATAGTCATCCTTCTCCAGCAGTTCGCCGCCGACCGTGACCTCGCCTTCCAGCACAAACCATTCGGTCTGCGCGGCGTGCACGCCGGCCGGACGCGACCAGTCCGTGGTGAACTCCACCAACAGCGAGGCTTCGCCTTTTTCCTCGCAATAGTTGAGGTTGCGTTGGCGTGCATCGCCCACGCCGTGCGGCAACTCGGCCAAGTGCCAGATCAGGTCTTGCTCGTCAATTAACTCTACGTGCGGTCGCATGGGTAACTACCTTTGTGTGAGGGGTTGGAAATAAGTGATGGTTCTGAACCGGTCGGACATCAGGGTTTCAGGCGCTGGCCCGACAGGGTCACATCGAAAGTCGGCCCCAACTCGGCAGCGCTTTTGCCAAAGGCAAAGGTGTAGACGCCGGCAGGCACGCGCCAGCCGCCCTCGCTGTAATCGGCCAACAGGCGCGGATCAATGCGCAAGCTCAGCGCACGCCGCTCACCGGCTTGCAGCACGAGCTTCTCGAAGCCGACCAGGCGCTGCAGCGGCTTGCCGTTGCGCGCGACCAGATAGACCTGAGGCACGTCGGCACCGGCAAGCACGCCGTCATTGCTGACGGTCAGGCCCAGCGTCAGCGCGGTGTCACCCTTTGCGCTGCGCACGCCCGCCTCGGCATGGCTGAAGCGGGTGTAGCTGAGGCCGTGGCCGAAGGCATACAACGGGGCCTGTCCCGTCTTGGCGAACCAGCGGTAGCCGGACTCCGCACCTTCTTCATAAGCCACCTGGACCGGCGTGCGCTCGGGCAGCCCGATGCCGGGCAGCGCGCCACGCGGCGTCTGCGTCAAGGCCTGCGGGAAGCTGATCGGCAAGCGGCCGGCGGGGTTGACCGCACCGGTCAACACATCGGCGATCGCTTGGCCGCCTTCCTGGCCGGGATACCAGGCTTGCAGGATGGCACGCACGTCTTGATGCCAGGGCATGGTGATCGGGTTGCCGGTCTCCAGCACCACGACGGTGTTCTTGTTGGCCGCCGCCAGCTTGGCGATCAACTCGTCCTGGCCTTGCGGCAGCGCGAGTGTGGCCGAGTCGAACGCTTCGCCCTCCCACTTGGTGGCGAAGACGATCACCAGGTCGGCCTGCGCCGCATAGGCCGCTGCGGTGTCGGCTGAATAACCGGAGCTGAAGCGGAACTTGGCCTCCGGCAGGGCCGCTTTCAGCGCGGCCAGCGGCGCACCCGGCATCAGCATCTGGCGACTGAACATCGTCGACGAATCGCCGATGTCGCCGTTCACGTAGCGAGGCTTGCCGTTGCTGGGAATCACCTGGCTGGAGCCGCCGCCGGACATCACGCCAAAGTCCGCATTGCCACCGACGACCAGCACGCTCTGCGCGGCCTGGCCCAGCGGCAGCACGCCGTCGTTCTTCAGCAGCACGATGCCGGCGCGCGCGGCCTCCAACGCGACCTTGGCGTTGCTTGGATAGTCGATGGCTTGGGGCTTGTAGGCCTGCTCGATGCCCAGCGCGTAGAAGCTGCGCAGCATGCGCCGCACGGCGTCCGAGACGCGGGCCTGGCTGACCTTGCCGGCCGCAATCAAGGCTTCCAGCGGCTTGCCGAACCAGACCTGCTTGTCCAATTGACTGCCGGCTTGCTGGTCCAGGCCCGCGTTGAAAAACGTGGCGTCGCTGACCGCGCCCCAGTCGGACATGACCCAGCCCTTGTAGCCCCAGTCGCGCTTCAGCACGGTGTTCAGCAAATGGTCGTTGCCGCAGGCCTTGTGGCCGTTGACCAGGTTGTAGGCACACATCACCGAGCCGGGCTGGCCGATCTCGATGCCGATCTCGAACGCAAGCAGCTCGCTCTCGCGCAGCGCGGCCTCGCCGATGACCGAGTCGGCGTAGAAGCGCAACGTCTCCTGGCCGTTCAGCGCGAAATGCTTGATCGTCGAGACGACGCCCTGGGCCTGCGAGCCGCGAATGGCGTGGCCGGCCAGCCGACCGGCCAGCAGCGGGTCTTCACCCAAGTATTCGAAATTGCGCCCGTTGCGCGGGTCGCGTGCCAGGTTCATGCCGCCGCCCAGCAGCACATTGAAGCCCTTGGCGCGGGCCTCCTGAGCCACCGTGGCCCCGACGCGCTCGGCCAAGCCGGTATCAAAGGACGCGGCGATGGCCAGGCTGGCCGGCATCGCGGTGGCCACATCGCCGACACGCGCCGCGCCCGGGTTGCTGATGCCCAGGCTGGCATCGGTCGCCAGCTGTGCCGGCACGCCCAGCCGAGGCACGCCGGGCACATAACCGGCGGTGGGCGGCACACCTGCCGGGATGACAGCCTTGGAGCCGGGGAAGGCGATCGGCATGATGCCAACCAGCAAGCTCATGCGCTCTGCGTCGGTCATCTGCGCTTCGATGCGGGCGGCCTTGGCATCGGGGCCCTCGCCGGACTGAGCGGCGGACTGAGCGCCGGCCTGGGCGCCGAACTGAACGCCAGCCAATGCCGTGGCCAAGAGCGCCGCCAGCGTGATCTTGGAGATGGGTGAGTGGACTCGGATGCTCATGGATCGCTAGGTTTGGGCAGGTAGGCACTGAGGGAAAGGGCCATGGACAACAGGCTCTGCGGCTTGACGGCCGGCTGACAGACTGCATGCTCCGCTGCTCTGGCCAGAAGCTGTAGCGCGTCAGCAATCTTGTTCACCAGTCGATTTATTCAGCGCCGGGCGGCCGGTCGGGTCGGGGCAGGCTCAAGCCGTCGTGTGGCGCGCTTCGGTCGTGCGTGCCATCGCGCGAGCAAGCAAGTAGGCAAGGCCCATGACGTCGAGCACCACCGCACCAAAGGCCAGCTCCTTGCCCTCAGCACAGTGCGCAAAGCCCGGCGAAAGCAGCCGGGCCATCCACCACCCGTTCAGCGCATCGGTGAACCACATGCCGAAGGGGCTGCGGACCTGCGCCCATTGGCCCAGCCAGCGCCCTTTGATGCCGACCAGCGACACCGTGGCCGAGCGAAAACAAGGTGCCGCAGTAGCGCGCCAACGGGGGTTTCGCCACTGGTTCAGGCGCGTCAGGCCATCGATGGTGGCCAGATGATCGGCATCCAGCCCATGACGCATGC
>CANFYD010000162.1 GCA_947450745.1 Burkholderiales bacterium | reverse complement strand
GGGCGGCCACATCACCGCCGCCGCTATCGAGGACGAAGCCTATGCGACAGCCATCAACAAGGTGAAGTACCACGGTGCCGTGCCGATGTGCGGCGTGGTGGGGGATACCGAGCTGTTCAACCAGTTTGCTGCCATGCAGGTGACGGCGCAGGCGCTGGCCGGCCTGCCTGCCTACCCGACCGACAAGTTCGACACCATCAAAGCCCAGGTCACCAGCGCGCTGTTCACCACCTTCCCCTCGGTGCCCACGGCGGCGGGTGTGAAATACCTGGCCGTGCTGCAGAACATCACCGGCGGCCCGCGCCCGATGTTCAGCCTGGGCATGGCCTTCGGCGGCAGTTTCCCGTCCGCTTACGGCACCTTCGGCTCGGACGGCACAGTGACCGGCATCCTGAACAAGAACCTGCTCGACACCAACAGCTACACCTACACGATCGACGGCGACACGGCGGGCTCGACCACCTTGAACGCGCTCGCGCTCAAGCTGACCACAGTGGCGGATTCGAACCGGCTGCGCACCGACGGCCTGCGCTGGATCCCCAAGGCGAACGGCGAGTTCAAGATTCCGGTGGTCACCATCCACACACTGGGCGACATGTTCGTGCCCTTCAGCATGGAGCAGACCTACCAGCGACGTGTGGCGGCCAAGGGCAACAGCTCCTGGTTGGTGCAGCGTGCAATTCGCGGCGTCAGCCATTGCGACTTCACCGTGGCCGAGCAGGTGGCGGCGTTCGACGACATGATCAAGTGGGAGCGTGACGGCATCAAGCCGGCCGGCGACGATGTGGTGACCCCCGCCACAGTGGCGGCCGCCACTTACGGCTGCACCCACACCAAGAACACGCTCGGCCCTGACGAGAGCGGCACGACCAAGGCCTTGCGCCCGGCGGCCGTCGCCAACAGCGCGTCTTGCTCATGATCTGAAGGTAGGGCGGGTCCTGACCCGCGTGCGGCCAACTTCGGCAGCCGTGTTGAGCGAGGCCTTCTCGTCTCAGCACGTTTTTGCACGTTGTTGCCCATGCCGCAATCGCTCGCGGGTCTCGACCCGCCCTACTTGGCTGACTTGTAGCTGATCGTGGTTCAGTGCAAGGTCAGCGGCATCGAGCTGGTCTTGACGCGCACCAGGGCGGCGCGCTGTTCGTAGGGGACAGCGTTGCCGCCGAGAATCGCAGCGGTGATGCTGCGGGCTTGGCGGGCAATCGGTTCGATGAAGCGGCTGGCTTGGCCGTTGACGGTGATGCAGTCGCCCAGCGCATAGATGCCGGGCGCACTGCTGCACAGCGTGAGCGGATCGACCGCGATGCCGTGTTGCCAAGCCAAGCCGGCGCTCTGGGCCAAGCGGCCTGGGGTTTGCAGCCCAGCGGCGGCAATCACCTGATCGGCCTCGAAGTGCTGGCCGCATTCGGTGCTCACTTGGTAGCGCCCGTTCACGGCGGCCAGCGCTGCGACCTTGACGCCGCCGACGAAGCGCAGCGGCAACTGTGCCCAGGCCTGCAGCAATTGCTGACCGGCCTGCTCGGCCTGCCAGCGCGCCAGCGGCTCGCTCTGCAGGTCCAGCAGCGTCACGCTGTGGCCGCCCAGCGCGAGGTCATTGGCCAGCTCGCTGCCGATCAAGCCGGCGCCGACGATCAGCACCTGTCGGGGCGTGTCGCCCAAAGCGCTGCGCAGTTTCAAATACGCGTCCAGGTGATTGATGCGCCAGCACAGGGCGGCGGGCAGGGCAGCGGGCAGCGCGGCTTGCGCGCCATGCGCCAGCACCAAGTGCGCGTAGCTCAGGTTGCCGCGCGTGGTGCGCAGTTGCCGGGTGTCGCGGCAGATGCGGATCGCCTGCGTGTGCGGCAGCAGCGTCAGGTTCAGTCGCCGGGCTGCGTCGACAGCGCGCTCTTTGATCCATTGATCTGCCGCGATGCCGCGTGCCAGCCCGACCGACAGCTGCGGCTTGTCATAGCGGTCGCCGGCGCAGGCGCTGACCAGCGTGAGGGGCAGGTCGGCATCCGCTGCGCGCAGGTTCTCGGCCATCTGCCAACCGGCTCGCCCGCCGCCGACGATGACGACGCCTGGCCGGTGGCGCTGGCTGCTGGCCCGGCGGTTCGAGCCTCCAACCGTCGTGCGGGCCCGTAGCGCGGCCGGGCTGGGCGCGGCATACAGCTCGAAGTCCGACTTGGTGACGCCGCATAGCGGGCAGGCCCAGTCGTCCGGGATGTCGGCATAGCGGGTGCCGGCGGCCAAGCCGCCATCGGCATCACCGACCGCCTCGTCGTAGATGTAGCCGCAAGCGTGGCAGATGTATTGCTGCCAGGGCAGCAGTGTGACCACAGCGGCAGCAACAAGGTCTGACGCATGCGGCTTCATGCCGGCATCACTTCGGCGCTGAGGCGGGCAATCTCCTTGCGCAAATGCTTGATGGCCGGGGTGACGATGGCGACGAAATGCGATTCGCGCACCCGGCGCTGCACCGGGCTGCTCATCAGGTAGCCGCGTGCGCCCTGGTGCATCAGGGCCGATTGGGCCGCCCGCAAACTCAGCTCGGCCCCATGGGCACGCGCATCGAGCACGTCGATGAAGAATTCGGTCGTGTTGTTGAACGGCGTGCGGGCCAAGCTCATGACCCGCTCGGTCAACCCATCCAGCTCGGCTTGCAACGCGTCCGGCCGGTCGTCGAGGTATTGGTTGACATGGCCGAGTTGGTCTTCCACCGCCCACATCGAGTCGATCGCGCCCTGCGTCACGCCGACCGCCATGCCGCATTGCAGCATCACGAAAGCGCCGCGGATGCGGGCGATGAAGGGCTTGGTCGGGTGCGCCATGATCTCGCCTGCGCCGATGAAATGGTCGTGCAAGCGGATGCCGTAGGTGCCGGTGCCTTCCATGCCGGCAAAGCTCGGGCATTCACGCAGTTCGACGCCGGGGCCGTCGCAGCGCAACAGGAACATCACTTCGGAACTGCTGCTGCCAGTCTCATCTATCACCGCAGCAATCGCGCCGAAGTAATGCTCGGGCCCGAGGTTGCTGACCCAGGGCAAGGTGCCGTTGACGAGGTAGCCGCCTGCCACCGGCGTGGCCTTCAGCAGCAGACTTTCAATCTGTGCATAACTCTTCATCGGGTTGGACAGCGCCGTGCCGCCCAGGCCCGCGCCGCTGACGTGGCGCTGCAAGGCCTCGCCCATCAAGGCCGGGTTGCCCGACTGCTGCATGTAGAGGCCGCAGACCGCCTGGCACCACATCATGAAGCCGGTGGCTCCGCAGACCCGCGACACCTCGGCCATCGCCTGTATCGCCAGGCCGTAATCGCCCGCGCCGGCCTCGCTGTCCAGATGCGCGCTCATGGCCCCCAACTGCCCCAATTGCTGCAGCACCTCGCGCGGGTAGCGGCCTTGGCGGTCAATCGCCTCGACCTGCTGCGTCAGCGGGCCAAGAGCCACGGCGCGCACGGCAGACAGCAGCGCTTCGGCCGGTGTGGCGGTGACCAGTTCACGGGGAATGTCGGCGGGGTTCATGCGGTTTCCTTGTTCCGGGGCAGCTTCAATCTCAATCGCTTGGAGGAATTACTCGGCCAGGGCAATCTCGAACGGGATCGGGTTGCGTACCGAGTTGGCCACCGGCGAATAACGGTTCGCATGCTGGACGATTTCGTCCAGCACTTCGCGGCTCGCATCGCCCTCGATCACGACCTTGACCCGGATCGCCTGGAAGCCCATTTCACTGGGCAGTTTCTGCAAAGCGCCACCTGCACCCCAGGCGGCCGAGTTGCCGATATCGCCCTCCATGAAGATCTCCAGTCGACTCAGCTTGACCTGCTTCCAGGTGGCCACGGCGGTGATGCCCACCGCCAAGCAGCCGCCCAGGCCGGACAAAACGATTTCGCCCGGTGCCGGGGCGGTGTCCTCGCCGAACAGGTGCAGCGGCTCATCCACCACCACTGGCGCATGTTGGCCCACCGTGCTGAGCGAGCGGTACTGCCCCTGCATGACGGTGTGAACCTTGTTGGTGCCGCGCGCGGCGGGGTTGTTGCGGCCCTTGTCGGCAAAGGCGGCCAAGCCCTGCGCATCGATCGGACGCAAATAGGCTTTGACGGTTTGCACGGGGGGCAGCAGTTCAGCGGTGGTCATCAGTGAATCCTTAGATGTAAGTCGAGTAAGGGTGGGGCGAAGTCAAGCGGCCAAGGCCAGTTCGACCGGTTTGCGGGCCGCAGGTGTGGGCAAGCCGCTTTCGATCGGCAGGGCGGGGTCGCGCGACCATTCGTTCCAGGAACCGAAGTACATGCGCACGTCGGTGAAGCCGGCCTGCTTGAGCGCCAAAAAGGTGTTGGACGCGCGTGCGCCCTTGAAGCAATACAAATAGACCTGGTCGCTCGGAGCGATGCCCTGGCTGGCGCATTCGGCGCGTACTTCGTCGGGGGACTTGAACATTGGGCCGAGGGCGGTGGGCTTCATGAAGCGGTACCACTCGATCCACTTGGCGCCGGGCAAGCGGCCCTTGCGCGGCGCGAAATCACGGCCGTAGGGGCTGGAGCTGTCGCCGATCCACTCGTCCACATCGCGCACGTCGAGCAGCACGGTGTCGCTGCCCAGCACAGCGGCCACATCGTCCTTGGTCAGCATCACATCGGCCATGCGCAAATCGGCCGGGAAGGTGGCGGGCACCGGGGTGACGACCGCCGTCGAGACGGGCAGGCCAGCCGCCTTCCAGGCCGAGAAGCCGCCATTCAGCAGCTTGATGTGGGGATAGCCCAGCCAAGTCAGCAGGTAATAGCCGCGGCAGGACTGGCCGTAGCCACTGTTCAGGGCATCTTCGTAAAAGACGGCGGTCTCGGTGCCGGACAAGCCGATGGCACCCAAGTGGGCCGCGAAAGTGTCCTTCAGTTCCTGCAGGCCCTCGGGCGTCGAGGTGGCCAGGAAGGTGAAGGTTTCGCGCAGATTGACTGCGCCTTCGATATGGCCTGCGGCATAGGTGTCGGCGTCGCGGGTGTCGATCAGCACGACCGGCGTCGTGGCTTGAAGTTCTACAAGTTGGGCGGGCGAAATCAGCACGGAGTCGGATGCAGCGTTCATAAGTCCTCACACAGGGTAGAAGGCAGATGCCTGAACCTTCTTTTGCAACATCTGTGCCACGTCTGCTGAGAGGGCGAGAACTTTTTACTGCGCGGCCGCCATGCGTCGTTGGCCGGGTGCTCGGAATCCTCACGTACCAGGAGTACGTTCCGGTTCCTGTGCCCCGTCCGCCTAGCCTGACAGCCGCTCGCTACAAAAGTTCTCACCCTCTGAGGGGACGCGAGTGAGCCGAGAGCCTGAAAACGGCTGTTTTTCGGGGGCTTCGGGGCCAGGATGCCGATTGCTGCTTGGTAACCGCTCAGGGTTCAAACAAGATGTCGACAATTTGTCGACATCTTGTCGGGTGAGCAGACGGCCGTGCTACTTGGCGGCGGTTTGCAGATAGCTGGCGATCGAGCGCGCCGGCAACTCGGCGCTGTAGCGGAGCGCTGGCGCCACCCCATCGGCGTCCTTCACGCCGTTCAACACCAGCTCGAAGCGCAGCGCTGCGTCGCTGCGGTTCATCACCACCGTGACCACGCTGCCGTCCGGGTTGACGAAGGCGGTGCATTCCAGCGCTTGCAGGGTGGCGGCGCAAAGCACGCGCTGCGCCCCGGCCCGGATGAAGCGGGCGAAATGCCCGATGTAGAAGTAGGAGCTCTGGTGCAGCAGCGCGCTGTGGTCGGGCCCGGCCAGAATGGGCGCGCTGCACAAGTTGCCCACATGGTTGGGTCCGCCGCTGTCGTCGAGCAACAAGTTCCAATCGATCCAGCCGACGGTCCAGCGGTTCAGGTCATTGATGATGGAGCGGGCATAGCGCTCACCCAGCGCCCATTCGCCGTGGTGCGGCCCGCCCTCCTGGCAGCCTTCGGTGAACAGCAGCGCTTTGTCGGGCCAGGCGTCGTGCACCAGTTGCATATGCTCGAAATGGTCTTCGCCATACCAGTGAAAGCCGCAGCCCCAGACATAGCGGGCGGCTTGCGCGTCGGCATAGACGACGCCGGCACGCTCGACCATCAGGTCGCGGTTGTGGTCCCAGATGACGATCTTGATTTGACCCAGGCCGGCCCGTTCCAACTCCGGCCCGAGGTGGTCGCGGACGAAGTCGCGCTCTTGCTCGGCGCTGTATATGCAGGAATCCCAGCGCTGCGTGGCGGCCGGTTCGTTCTGCACCGTCACGCCCCAGACCGGCACGCCCTCGGCGGCATAGGCTTCGATGAAGCGCACAAAGCACCTCGCCCAGGCACCCGCATATTGAGGCAGCAACTGCCCGCCCTGATTCATCTGCCCGTTGCTCTTCATCCAGGCCGGTGGGCTCCACGGCGACACCAGCAACTTGATCGGTTGCGCGGCGGTGGCCAGTGCCGCTTGAATGAAGGGCAGCAGCGCCTGCCGATCCCGCTCGATGCTGAAGCCGGCCAGCTCGGTATCGCCCGGCGTTTCGACATGGGCGTAATTGCCCAGCGCAAAGTCGCAGCTGTTCATGTGGACGCGGCAAAGCTGGTAGCCGTGACCGTCATCCGGGTCAAAGTAGTCGCGCAGCAATTTCGCGCGGTCGGATGGGCTGAGTTGCTGCCAGGTGTGGGCCGCCGCCTCGGTGAAGGCCCCGCCAAAACCCTCCAGCGTTTGAAAACGCCGCCGCGCGTCCACCCAGAGGCGCGGCAACTCGGACGTGCTTTCGGCCGCGCCCAGCGGCGCCTGCTCGGTCAAACGCTCGGCGCTGTGTTGAGCGGTGAGAAAGCAGCGCAACGGTGTTTGGCTTGTCATGGGGAGGAGCTGCTTCACTTCGACCAATACACCCCGTCGATGTAAATCTTCGTCGTGTTGCCCTTGATCGTCGTGTTGCCGGTGGCGTCGTAGACGTCGTTCATGACGAAGGGGTTGGTCACTTTGCTGAGGTCGAACTTGGCGTTGGCGGCGCTGTTGCCATAGGACGGCGCACCGCTGGCCTTGATGGCGGAGATGGGGATGGACACCGCATGCCATTGCCCGTCGTTGACGTAACCGTAGCCGTCGGCGTTCGTGTTGCTCAGCGTCACGTAGGCGTCGAAGGCGGTGGCGGCGCTGCCGCTCAGGAAGCCGAAACGCAGCTTGCCGGGGTAAGTGGTCTTGATGCTGAAGTTGAGTCGGCCGGTGGATTCGAACTGGCTCAGGTCGGTGGAGGCGTTGTAGGTGGCAAACACACCCCAGCCGTAGGCGGCGGGTGCGGGGGCAATTTCCAGGAAGTGCAGGCCCTCGGCGGCCAGCGCGGTATCCGCGCCTTCGCCGGCAAAGGCGTTGGCGGGGCTGTCCCAGCCAAACCACTGCAAGCCGCTGACACGCGCTTCGCCGCTGGTGACTGCATCGGCATACAAGGTGTAGCGGTTGGCGGTGATGGTGCTGCTCAGAATCGTCGGCGCGTACACCGCGTCGCTGGCCTGGTAGCTGCCGGCTTCCCATTGGCTGGCGGGGTAGAGGCTTTGGATCACATAGCGGGCCTGGCGGTTGACGTTGAACAAGCCCCACTTGTCGTCGTTGGCCTTCCACGGCTCATCAAAGGCTTCGAAGTAGAAGATGCTGACCGGGCCGCTCGGGTTCTTGGTCTTGTTGACCCAGTCGCTCAAGCGGTCGAAGTACATCTTCTGGTTGACCGGGTGGGCGCGGTTGTATTCGCCGTTGCTGGCGATGGCCTTCCAGCCGGTTTCGCCGATCAGGATCGGCATCGCCGTCAAACCCTGGCTGTCGAGGCGGG
>CANFYD010000161.1 GCA_947450745.1 Burkholderiales bacterium | reverse complement strand
GACACCGCCCAACCCTCGTCGTCCTCGTTCTTGATCACCTGTGCCGTCCAGCGCTCATCGCGCCACAGCTTGGCCTCCTGAATCGGCGCGTTCTCGCCGTCGCTGTCCTCATCGTCGTGCTCGTGTGGGTCCAGCGGACCGCCGTTATTCGTGTTCATGCTCATCGCCCAAAGGTATCACGGCACGGCGATGCGACGGTTCAGGCACTCTCATAAGGATGTTTTCGTAGCGAGCGGCTGCCAGGCTTGGGCGAAGGAGCGCAGGCACCGGAACGTACTTCAGGTGCGTGAGGATCACTAGCCTCCGACCAACGACGCATGGCGGCGGCAAAGTAGAAAAGCTCTCGCTCTCAATCCAGCCGCACGCTGATGATGGCCTTCAACAGCCATCAGTCATTGAAGTCGCGCGAAGCCCGGCCGAGGCCGACGTTGGATGATCCAATCCTGAATGCTGCGCAGGTCGGTCAAGCTGTAAGTTGCCGGACCTTCGACTTGGTAGCGCAGGATCTCGCCCAACCGGCTGTGTGACCCAAGCGGAGATGGAGCCGTCGCCGTCGCGCGCCAGGGCATTGAACGGGACAGCCACCGAAGCTACCGCCCGGCTCAGCGTGATGTCGAAGTTCGCCAACATCTGCGGTTTCAACAAATGCCGGCCGTTGCTCACCTCGGCCCTGACCGAGATGCGGTGCGTGATGGCATCGGCCACATCGCCGATATAGCTGATCTTTCCGCTGAAAGCAGTGTCGAGATAGGCCGCCACTTTGACCGCCACCGCTTGCCCGAGGCTGTAGCTGGCCAGCTGAATCTCGTCCGCACCCACGCGAAGCACCTGCGGCTCGAAAGCTTTCACCGGCTCAACGGCCACACTTGCTTACCAATGGCGATAACCGCCCCCCGGCGCACCCAACACCCCTCAAAATACTGTAAATAATTTGTTAAATAGACGCACTAAATCACGTGATCCGCTGATGTTTTTTTTCATGATTCGATGGAATTGGGTGAGCGCCGTCTTCGTAGTCACACCCTGTGCCGCAAGTGCTGGACGAGTCTAGAGAGAGGCAACTGACCTGAGCCTGACCAAATTCACGAAACAATTCAACCGAGATCCGGCGGCTGGATGGCCGCAGCCCGGCCAGCTTTTCGGGGTGTAAAAAGTTTTGTTTCTTGAGAGTACTCCAGGCCCCTGGCGGCACCCAGCGTTCGCGGAGAAACGGCGTGCTCGCGGGATCAGCCCGGCGGGACGCTTTGCTCCGTGTCATTCCGACGTGACCTAGGGTCACGGCCTCCCTTCTTGACCTCCGCAACACGCCCCACCGAGCTGATCCTGCCGCTGTGCGTTTCTTTATCGAGGCGAACGCAGGTGTTCGTTCATCAAGGCCATTGGGTGTGTCCTGCAGCGAAGTCAAGGAGGAGCGCAGCGGGTGGCGCTCGCCAGGACCACTGGCCCTGGCATGAGTGGCAGGACGCACCCGATGGCCGCAGCTCAGGTGGCTTTTCGCAATACGAAAAGTTTTGTTTCTCAGAGCAACTCGCGCTTCTCTTCGCAAAACTTCTGGGACACCGTGCCGCTGGCCGGCCAGAGCCAGAACACCGTGAACGCCGGTTTCAGCTATTCGTTCTGACGTGCTCCGTGGCGGGGCGGGCGCAGGTCAGGTCGGGTGGCAAGTTCGCTCAAATTTTTCTGGCACTGCTGTCCCGCTCCAGCAGAACCCAGGGCAATGACACGCCCTGGGTCACGCTGTTGGTGGTCAAGGCCGCCAACAGAGCTTGGGCCGCAGCCCGACCGATCTCGCCACGCGGCGGGCTGATGGTGGACAGGCTGGGACTCAGTTGGCGGCCGATAGGAAAGTCGCCAAAGCCGAGCAGGCTGAGCGCGCCGGGCACGTCGATGCCGCGCCGCTTGGCTTCCAGCAGTGCGCCGCAGGCAAGGTTGTCGTTCGAAAAAGCGGCCGCTGTCACCGTTGTCACCGCTGACTGGCTGCTCAACAAGTGGTTCAGCGATTCACGTCCTGCGTCGAAGGGGTCGCCGGTGCCTGCCCTGAACAGGCTGAGCGTGGCACCGGCGGCGGCCGCTTCGGCAGCAAATGCGTCACCCCGTTCCTGAGCCCGGAAGTCGGCCGGGATGGGACTGTGTACGTAGGCCAAGTGGCGGTGCCCCTGCTGCAACAGGTGGCGAGCCATCGCTCGTCCGACTTCCGCATGACTGAAACCGATCCTTGCAAAAGCGGGTTCGGCCTCGTCGGCATGGCGGTCGTCCCAGATTTCAATCACCGGAGTACCGGCCAGTTGTGCCGCAAGCATCAGGCGCAACGTGGTTTGGCTGTGTTGCCGGCCGGTCATGACCAAGGCCGCCGGTGCCCAACCGATCAGCGCCCGAAGTTGGGCCTCTTCGCGTGTCATGTCATAGGCCGTGCAGGTCAGCAACAACTCGTAGCCGGTATTGTTCAAGCCCTCGCTGAGCGCCTGAATAGTCTCGGCAAAAATAGAATTGTTGATGCTGGGAATGAGCGCTGCGACCACTTTGGAACGCCCACTGGCCAACTGTCCCGCTTGCAGATTGGGCACATAGCCGATCGCGGCAATCGCGGCACAGATCCTGGCTGCCGTCTCGGGTGCCACCTGTCCCGGCGCATTCAGATAACGGGAGACCGTGATGCGGGTCACTGCCGCCAATCCGGCCACGTCGTGCAAGGTCGGTCGGCCATGGCCGCGCCGGGGTTGGCGCGGAGAATTCGGGGGGGGTTGCGTCATGTTCGAGTGCTGTTGCGAAATTCAAGCCGTTTGAGTATGGATGATGGCGCTCTGATCGCCGCGCCGCATGACGCCAGCGACCTGCCTTCTCTTCCGACTAGCCCGACCTCCGACCGCTTCGGTCATCGGCGGCAGATGGCGCTTGACACGACCTTAGCGCCATGCACATCACCAAATCGAGCCATTCACAGACCCGATTCAACACGGGGCCCAGCTTTGCAATTGACTCTCGTCCAAGTCTCTTCTTGCACAAATTCACCCGATACAAGGGATAACACCATGGCTCAGCTTCTGATAATTCGTTAATGTTACCGGTAACAAATGAATTACAAAACGGGGACTTCACACATGACCAAGACTTTGGCCGAATTGCGCAGCCGCCGCTGGTTTGCCGCCAGCGACATGCGCGCATTCGCGCACCGGCAGCGAATCCAGCAAATGGGCTTGCGCCGCGAGGACGTGATGGAGCGCCCGATCATCGGCATCATCAACACCTGGAGCGATCTTTCGCCGTGCCATGCCCATTTGCGCGAGCGCGCCGAAAGCGTCAAGCGCGGCGTCTTGATGGCCGGTGGCATGCCCTTCGAATTGCCCGCGATGAGTTTGGGCGAAGTGATGGTCAAGCCGACCACGATGCTGTATCGCAACTTTCTGGCGATGGAGGTTGAAGAGTTGTTGCGCTCGTTGCCGCTGGACGGCGTGGTGCTGCTGGCAGGCTGCGACAAGACGACGCCCGGCACGGTCATGGGCGCCATCAGCGCCGGCCTGCCCACGCTGTTCTGCCCCGCTGGGCCAATGATCAGCGACCGCTATTTGCGACACGGGCAGCCGCCTCGCGTGATTGGCGCAGGCACGCACACGCGCATGTTCTGGGACGAATACAAGGCCGGCCGCATCCCGGAGGACGAATGGGTGCAGCTTGAGGCCAAGATGACACGGGCTCCGGGCACCTGCAACACCATGGGCACGGCCAGCACGATGACCTGCCTGGTCGAGGCACTCGGCTTGATGCTGCCGGGAGCGGCGGCGATTCCCGCCATGGACTCGGCGCACACGCGCATGGCGACCGATTGCGGTGAGCACATCGTGCAGATGATCTGGCAAGACCTGACGCCGGCGCGGATCCTGACGCGCGGCGCTTTCCAGAATGCCTTGGTGGTGCAAATGGCGTTGGGCGGCTCGACCAATGCGGTCGTCCACCTCATTGCGATGGCGCGCCGGGCGGGTGTCGATTTGACTTTGGCGGATATGGATGCTGTTGCAGCCCGCGTGCCGGTGCTCGCCAATCTCTTCCCCAGCGGCAACAAGCTGATGGAAGATTTCTACTACGCCGGTGGCGTGCCCGCCCTGATGAATCGCTTGCGCGAGCATTTGAGCCTGGACGAGCTGACCGTGACCGGGGCCACCCTGGGGAAGAACATTGACGGCCGCCCTAGCCTGGACGACGACGTGATCCGCCCCGTCGATCAGCCGGTCAGCACGGCCGGCGCACTGGCTGTACTCAAAGGCAATCTGGCACCCGACGGCGCGGTGATGAAACCCAGCGCAGCCGACCCCAAATTCTTCAAACACCGGGGCCGAGTGCTGGTGTTCGATTCGCCGCTGCAGATGAACGAGCGCTGCGCCGACCCGGCACTGGACTGCGATGAAAACACCGTGCTGGTGTTGCGCAACGCCGGGCCGGTGGGTGCACCCGGCATGCCGGAATGGGGCGGCTTGCCCATTCCGAAACGTCTGCTCGACCGCGGTGTGCGAGACATGTTGCGCATCTCCGACGCACGCATGAGCGGCACTCATTACGGGTCCTGCGTGCTGCATGTCAGCCCCGAAGCGGCGATCGGTGGCCCGCTGGCCCTGGTGCAGGACGGGGACGAGATCTCGCTCGATCTGGAGGCGCGCCGGCTGGAGCTGCATGTGGACGAGGCGGAGATGGCACGCCGCCGCGCCGCCTGGGTGGCACCCGTCCAGCCCTATGCACGAGGCTATGTGAAGCTCTATCAACAGCACGTCACGCAGGCTCATGAGGGCTGTGACTTCGATTTTCTGCAGGGTGCGGCTCCAACGCCCGAGCCCGCCATCTACTGAAAGACTTTAATGAACCCATTCATGAACTTGCTGTCCCGCCAGGGTCAGCCCTTGCCTGTCGGCACTTGGATCATGTCCGCCAGCCCGCTGATCGCCGAGGCCATGGGCCACGCCGGCTTCGACTGGGGCGTGGTCGATATGGAGCACACGCCGCTGGACATGGCCGACCTCGTCCACATGCTGCAAGCGGTCGCTGGCACACCGCTGGTGCCGGTCGTGCGCGTGCCCTGGAACGACGCCGTCTTCATCAAACGCGTGCTCGATGCCGGCGCTTCGACCCTGCTGGTGCCGTTTGTGCAGAACGCCGAGGAGGCGCGTGCCGCCGTGGCGGCGACGCGCTATGCCCCCGAGGGCTGCCGCGGCATGGCCGGCATGAGCCGGGCCTCGCGCTTCGGGACTGCGCCGGACTATTTGCGCACGGCCAATCGACAGATGGGCGTGATCGTCCAATTGGAAACGCCACAAGCCCTCGAACAACTTGAAGCGATTGCGGCCGTTCCCGGCGTCGACGCACTGTTTATCGGCCCGGCCGACCTGTCGGCCACGATGGGCCATGTCGGTCAGTTGACGCATCCGGAGGTGTTGGCGCTGACCGCCACCGCCATCAAACGGGCCAAAGCAGTCGGCAAGCCGATCGGCACGGTTGGAGGAACGCCGGAGGTGGTGCAGCAGTACTTGGCCATGGGCTTTGACTTCGTCGCGATCGCCTCGGACCTGGGGCTGCTGATGCGCAGCGCGCAAGCGGCCGTGGCGGCGGTGCGAGGCTTGGCCGACGGCCAGGGTCAGGGCAAGACAGCTGTGGGAGGCTACTGATGGCTGCGGTTGAACTGCGCAATGTCTCGAAGACCTATGACGGGAAAATCCCCATCATTCACGGCATCGACCTGGATATTCGTGAGGGTGAGTTTGCCGTCTTCGTCGGCCCTTCAGGTTGCGGCAAGAGCACCTTGCTGCGCATGATTGCCGGCCTGGAGACGATCAGCGGCGGTCAGATCCTGATCGACGGTGAGGTGGTCAACGACAAACCGCCACGTGCGCGCGACATCGCGATGGTGTTCCAGGACTACGCGCTCTATCCCCACAAGAACCTGTACGACAACATGGCCTTCGGCCTGCGGCTGCGCAAAACACCGGAGGACGAGATCAAGCGGCGCGTGATGGATGCGGCGCGCCTGCTGCGCATCGACCAGATGCTGGATCGCCGGCCCGCCGCGCTGTCCGGTGGTCAGCGGCAGCGCGTCGCCATCGGCCGGGCCATCGTGCGCCAGCCCAAGGTGTTTTTGTTCGACGAGCCGCTGTCAAACCTGGACGCGCAATTGCGCCAGGAGATGCGCACCGAGATCAAGCGCCTGCATGAGCGGCTGGGTGCCACGATGATCTATGTCACCCATGACCAGGTCGAGGCGATGACCCTGGCCGACCGCATCGCCGTGTTGAGCGGTGGCCGCAAGATGCAGTACGACACGCCGGACGCCATCTACAACCGACCTGCCGCCTTGTTCGTGGCCGGCTTTACCGGTTCTCCGGCGATGAATCTGGTCGATGCCCGAGTCAGCGCCGGCGTCGCTTGCTTGGGCGAAGAGGCTTCGATCGCGCTGCCCACTGCACTGCAGTCGGTCACCGGTGCCTACAAGCTGGGCCTGCGTCCGGAAAACCTGCGCTTGACAGCGCAGCCCGGCGATGTCGGCCTGCCGGCCAAAGTCAGCTTGCTGGAGCCACTCGGTGCCGAGACGCTGGCAGTGCTGCAGATCGGGGACACCTTGATGACGGCAAGACTGCCAGCGCAGTTCCGCGAACCCGGCGGCACGCAATTGACGATCTATTTGAACCCGGCACAACTGCATTTGTTCGACCCCACCAGCGGGGCTGCAATTTTGTAGTCGCCGCAGGGGAAGTCCCAACAGCAAGAAGGAACACCCGCACCACAGCCAGCGGCACAGCTAAAAACCGCAGCCAAACACCACAACCAAAACAGGAGACAGACATGAAAACAGCCCCTTTGATTCGCACCTTCCTCGCCAGCGCCCTGCTCACCCTGGGCGCGGCCCAGATCGCGATGGCACAGACCACACTGCGCGTCTTCGCCGGCGGATCGGGCCAGCGCCCCGATCTGATGCGCAAATTGTTCGATCAATACCAGCTCAAGAATCCGGGCACCCAGATCGAAGTGGAAACGGGCGGCGCCACCTCGGATTTGCAGAGGCAATACCTCAGCACCGTGTTGAACGCCAAGGATGCGGCGCTCGACATTTTCTTGATCGATATCGTCAACCCGGCACAGTACGTCGGCGCGGGCTGGCTGGAGCCGCTCAACGCCTATGTCGGTGAACCGGCCACCGCACTCAAGCCTTATCTGAGCGTCTATGCCGCAGCCAACGTGGTGGGCGGCAAGATCGCCGCACTGCCGGCCTTTGCCGACGCGATGTTCATGTACTACCGGCGCGATCTGCTGGAAAAACACAAGATTGCCGAGCCGCGCACCTGGGACGAGCTCAGTGCTGCCGCAGTCAAGATCCAGCAGGCCGAAGGGGATGCCAATCTGCAGGGCCTGTCCATCCAGGGCGCTCCGATCGAAGGGGCGGTCTGCACCTTCTTGCTGCCCTACTGGAGCCAGGGTCGCGAGTTCAACGATGCCTCGGGACGCTTGACGCTGGACAAGCCCGCAGCCGTCAAGGGCCTCAAGCAATGGTTGACGATGGTGGACCAGGGCGTGATCAAGAAGAACGTCGCCGAGGTCAAGACGCCAGACACGGTCAATGAGTTCAAGGCCGGTCAGGCGGTGTTCGCCGTCAACTGGGGCTTTGCCTGGGACCGTTTCACCACCGACAAGGACAGCAAGGTGAGCGGCAAGGTCGGCGTGATGCCGCTGCCCGCGATGGCGGGCGGCAAGAGTGCGACTTGCGTGGGCGGCTGGCAATGGGCGGTCAGCGCCTTCAGCACG
>CANFYD010000160.1 GCA_947450745.1 Burkholderiales bacterium | reverse complement strand
GCGCGCCAGGCCAGTCAAGTGACGCTGCAGCCGCAAGGCCGGTTCGACAAGGCGGCGCAGCGGGCCCTGGGCCTGGATGCGATGCGTCTGGTCGGCTTTGACTTTGAGGCCGGTCGGCTGGACGAAAGCTCGCACCCGTTTTGCGGCGGCGTGCCGGAGGACGTGCGCATGACCACGCGCTACCGGGAAGACAATTTTTTGCCCAGCTTGATGGGCGTCATCCACGAGACCGGCCACGGCCGCTACGAGCAGAACCTGCCGCGCGAATGGCTGGGGCAGCCGCTCGCGCAAGCCCGTTCGATGGGGCTGCATGAAAGCCAGAGCCTGAGCTTCGAGATGCAACTCGGCAGCCACCCGGCCTTTGCGCAATTGCTGAGCCCGCTGGTGAACAAGCATCTGGGGGCGCAAGCGGCGTTTGAGCCGGGCAACCTGAACCGGCTGCTGACGCGTGTGAGCCCCGGGTTGATTCGCGTCGATGCCGACGAAGTGACCTATCCGGCCCACGTGATCCTGCGCTACGAGATCGAGCGTGCGCTGATCGAAGGGCAGATCGAATGCGAGGACATTCCAGCCCTCTGGGACAGCAAGATGATGGAGTTGCTCGGCCTGGATACGCGCGGCAACTACCAGGACGGCTGCATGCAGGATGTCCACTGGGCGGCCGGGCTGTTTGGCTATTTCCCCTGCTACACGCTGGGAGCGATGTACGCCGCGCAGTGGTTTGCCAGCATGCGCCGCAGCTTGCCCACGCTGGACGCTTCCATTGCCGCCGGTGATCTGCAACCGGTCTTCGGCTGGCTGAAAGAGCACATCTGGAGCCAGGGCAGCCGCTGGGAAACGCCGGAACTGGTGCGTCGCGCCAGCGGCGAAACGCTCAACCCGGCGCACTTCAAAGCGCACCTGCAGTCGCGTTACTTGGCTTGATCGCTGGCCGCCTCGGCAGCCGCAGCGGTGGTCGCGACGGCTGCGGCTTTCTTCTTGATCACGCGTTTTGTGACAGGTTTGGCGAAAACGTCTGCGGCTGCTGCAGCCACTGGCGCGGCAACGCTGGCTTTGCGGGCTCGCTTGACGGCGACCTTGGCGGTTGCCGGGGTCGCTGCCTTGGCTGGTGCGGCGGCGGCGGGCTCTGCAGCCACCGTCTTGCCCGCTTTTTTGGCGATGGGCTTGAGGCCTGCCGCCAAGCTCAAGGCGTCGATGCGTGCGCTCAATTCGGCCACATCTTTGGCAGCGGGCACACCGAGGCGTTTCAGCGCTTGAGCGACGCGCTCTTCAAAAATGGATTCCAGCTTGTCCCAATGCTGACCGGCCTTGTTGCCGACGTCGCCGGCCATGCCGCTCATTTTGCTGGCCATGGCCCCGAGCTTTTCTTCCGCCGCAGACTGAGTTTTCTTCTGCAAGGTCATGCCCTCCTTGACCAAGGCTTCAAACACCTTGCCCCCTTCGCCCTGCGCTTTCGAGAACGCGCCCAAGCCGGCCGCCCAGATGTGCTGAGCGGAGTCTTTCACGCTTTGCGCAAACTGGCCGTCCAGCAAGCCGGCCGGCAGGGCGGTGGCGCTGCTGGCTGCGCTGTCTTTCGCGCCGCTGGATGAATTTTTTGATGAGCGGCCAGTCTTGACTGCCGGCTTCTGAATTTTCTTGACCATGTCGTCCGTCCTTTGTGGGTGGGTAGGTGTGGGTGGGTCTGCAACCCGCCCGGCACACGATTCACCGTGTGTTCCAGCGCGGTGTGCAGGAACTATAGGGCGGCCATAGCGCTTGAATTCGGCTATTCCTAGTGAGCCTGCTCTAGCGCTGGCGGCTGTCGAGCGGTCCGAGCGGTCAGTGCAGAAGCGTCGTCGCTGGCCCGTCGTAGCGGCGCGTCACCCCCGGGAAAGTGCGCAGCAGCACCGGCTGTGGCTTGGTCAAGAATCAGGGCAGGCCATACCCAGGAGACCGTCATGCAGTATTTCGTCACCGGTGCCACCGGCTTTATCGGCAAGCGACTGGTCAAAAAATTGCTAGCTCGGCGCGGCAGCACGGTGCACTTTTTGTTGCGCGAAGAAAGCCGGGGCAAGGTGGCCGAGTTGCTGGCCTTCTGGGGCGTCGGCAAGACCCGCGCCGTGCCGGTCTTCGGTGACTTGACCGGCGACAAGCTGGGTGTAGTGGCCGCCGACATTCAGCGCTTGAAAGGCCAGATCGACCATCTTTATCACTTGGCGGCCGTCTATGACTTGATGGCCGACGCGGAGGCACAAGTAAGTGTCAACATCGACGGCACCCGCAGCATGGTGGCGTTTGCCCACGCCATCGAGGCGGGTCATGTGCATCATGTGTCGTCGATCGTGGCGGCCGGCCTGTACGAGGGCGTCTTCCGCGAGGACATGTTCGAGGAAGCCGAGGGCCTGGATCACCCTTATTTCATGACCAAGCACGAGAGCGAAAAAATCGTGCGCAAGGAATGCCAGCAGCCCTGGACGGTCTACCGCCCGGCGATGGTGATGGGGGATTCCCGAACCGGCGAGATGGACAAGATCGACGGGCCGTACTACTTCTTCAAACCGATTCAGCGCTTGCGCCAGATCCTGCCGCCGTGGCTGCCTTCGATCGGCCTGGAGGGTGGGCGCATCAATATCGTGCCGGTGGACTATGTGGTGGCGGCGCTCGACCACATCAGCCACCACAGCCGTGGCAGCGGTCATTGCTTCCATCTGGTCGACCCGGTCGGTTACCGGGTCGGCGATGTGCTGGATATTTTTTCCAAAGCGGCCCACGCGCCCAAGATGAACTTGTTCATCAATGCAGCGCTGCTGGGCTTCATCCCCAAGAGCGTCAGGAAAGGGCTGATGGCGCTGGCCCCGGTGCGGCGCATCCGCAGTGCGGTGATGAAGGACCTGGGTCTGCCGGACGACATCCTCAGCTTCGTCAACTATCCGACCCGCTTCGACTGCCGCGAAACCGAGGCCGCGCTGAAGGGCTCGGGCATCACTTGTCCGAATCTGCACGACTACGCTTGGCGCTTGTGGGATTACTGGGAGCGCCACCTCGACCCGGATCTCTTCATCGACCGCAGCCTCAAAGGCGCTTGCGGCGGCAAAGTGGTGCTGGTGACCGGCGGCTCGTCCGGCATTGGCCTGGCCTCGGCGATCCGGTTTGCCGAGGCCGGTGCCATCACCATCATTTGCGCGCGTGACGAGAGCAAGTTGGCCGCGGCGCTGACGCTGATTCGCGAGGCGGCAGGTGCGCAGGCGCAGGTTCACAGTTATTCGGTCGACATCTCGGACGAGCAGGGCGTGAAAGACATGGTGGTGTGGCTGGCCGAGCAGTTCGGCGGCGTCGACTACTTGATCAACAACGCCGGCCGCTCGATCCGCCGCGCCATCGAGGGCAGCTACGAGCGCTTCCATGACTTCGAGCGGACGATGCAATTGAATTACTTCGGTTGCCTTCGCGTCACCCTGGGTTTATTGCCCGGCATGGTGAGCAAACGCAAGGGTCATGTGGTGAACATCTCCAGCATCGGCGTGTTGACCAATGCGCCGCGCTTCTCGGCTTATGTGGCCAGCAAGGCCGCGCTGGATGCCTGGACACGTTGCGCGTCGAGCGAGTTTGCCGATCAAGGCATCACCTTCACCACCATCAACATGCCGCTGGTGCGCACGCCGATGATTGCCCCCACCGCCATTTACAACAATGTGCCGACGCTGAGTCCGGAAGAGGCCGCTGAAATGGTGGCGCAAGCCTGCATTGCCAAGCCGGTGCGCATCGCCAGCCGTTTGGGGGTGACCGGCGAGTTGCTGCATTCGCTGATGCCGCGGGTGGCGCAGATCGTCATGAACACTGCGTTCCGGATGTTCCCCGACAGCGCGGCAGCGCAGGGCGACAAGACCGGCAAGGTCAGCAAGCCGCAGCTGTCGCCCGAGGCGATGGCTTTGCAGCAAATGATGAAGGGGATCCACTTTTGAGCGTTCAGCGCGTCACGCGGGAGTCTTTAAGATGCCGAAAAATTGAGCAAAGTTGGCCTTGAAAACAATGCCCCGAACGATCCGCAGTGCTTTTGCTTGGCCTTTGGCTTTGGCCCTGGCTCTGGCTCTGGCACTTTGCTTCGTTCTTGCCTTGCCGGCTTGGGCCTCGCCCGTCGTTGAGCCGCTCGTCCCGGGAGCCTTGACGCAGACCGATGTGCAGGGGCAGCAGACTTTGCCCAGCTTGGCCGTGCTTTCCCAGCATCCGACGGCTGGTGCTGCGGGAGCCACCGGCGTCGCTGGTAAAAGTCCGTTGCTTCAACCTTCGCTTCAAGCGGCGCTCCCGGCGCAGGGTGGGGCAGTCGGCGCATCCTTGCCGATTCATGCCGCCGAGGGCTGGAGTGGCGACGAGGCCGCGTCGGTGGCCGGTGTCTACACGCCGAGCCACCGGCTGTCCGACTGGCAAGAGCTGGCGCGCGCCAATCAGGGGCTGACGGGCGGCGCGTTCAAGGAAATCGTCGGCTCAAGCGACGTCAAGACGGCACTGCTGGATTTGAACATCGAGCTGAAAAAGTTCGTTGCGGGCACGATCTTCGAAGCGCCGAGCCCCAACCTTGCGGACCCCGAGTTGCAGCAGCGCGCTGAAATCAAATCACCCTTTGGTGATGCGAATCGGCCGAGCGGGCCGCCGCTCACCGCCGCCGAGCGTGAGTTGGACACGGTGCGTGCTTCGGTGATGTTTTGGCAATTGATCGACGAGGTCAAGCCGTGGGCGCTGTCCGCCTTGTTCCTCTATTGGAGCTTCTTGGCGATCAGGGGCTATTTGCGGATGCAGGCGCGGCGACGCATCAGCACCTTGCAAGCGCGCTCTCGCCGCCACAAGCGCCACGCCTCTCGCGCCGCCGCACGCCCACCGCCCGCTCAGTGAAAGTCTCGGCTGGCCATAGACAGGCGGCCGAGCAGCGGTGTCAAGTCCTCGAAATGGGTGGCCAGCAGGTTGCTGACGCCGTGTTGGCGCTGCCACTTGCCCCGCACGGCCAGCAGCCGGGCAGCCAGGATGGTGCTGCGGTTGGCCGCGTAGATGTCCGGCCAGACGATCACCTGCAAGCTGCCGGTCTCATCCTCCAGCGAGATGAACAGCGTGCCCTTGGCCGTTTGCGGGCGCTGGCGCACGGTCACGATGCCGCAGGCTTTGGCCATGCGGCCATGCGGCCACTGCGCCAGTTCGGCGGCGTTTTTGAGGCCCATTTTGGCGAGACGAGGGCGCAGCAATTTGAGCGGATGGCTGCGCAGCGTCAGCCCCAGCGCGGCGTAGTCCCACACCACTTCTTCGCCCTCGGGCGCGGCCGGCAGGTCCAAGGCGTCTTCGGCTTCGAAAGTGCCATGCAGCAGGGCCGGCATCGATCGCAAGGCGGCGGCCTGCCACACCTGTTGGCGGCGGTGGCCGCTCAGCGAAGTCAAGGCGTCGGCTGCAGCCAGATGCTGCATGTCTTGTTGATCAAGGGCGGCGCGCAGGGCCAGGTCTTGCGCATCGGTGAAGGCTTGCTCGGTGCGCGCACGGGCAATCCGCTCGGCCGCAACCTGGCTCAGGCCTGCGATCAGATGCAGGCCCAGTCGCACGGCGGGCTGGGCTTGCAAGGCCGGCTCTGACGGCTGCCCCTGCTCCTGCTCCTGCTCCTGCAGCAACTCCAACGGCTCCAGCGAACTCATCCGATGGCTCAGGTTGACATCTGCTGCCCGCACCTCGATGCGGTGGCGTTGGGCGTCCTGCACCAACTGGCTGGGCGTATAAAAACCGAGCGGTTGCGAGTTCAGCAGAGCGCACAAAAACGCCGCCGGTTCGTGGCATTTGATCCAGCTGCTGATGTAGGTCAGCAGAGCAAAACTGGCCGCATGTGATTCAGGGAAGCCGTAGGACGCAAAGCCCTTGATCTGCCTGAAGATGGCCTCGGCAAATTCGTCCGCATAGCCCCGTGCGCGCATGCCGGTGAGGATTTTCTCGTGGAAGCTTTGCAGATCACCGGGTCGCTTCCAGGCCGCCATTGCGCGGCGCAGTTGGTCGGCCTCGCCGGCGCTGAAGCCGGCCGCAATCATCGCCACTTGCATCACCTGTTCTTGAAAGATCGGAATGCCGCACGTGCGTTCCAGCGCCACTTTCAAGGCCTCGCTCGGATAGACCACGTCGGCTGGTTTTTTGGCCCGGTTGACCAAGTAAGGGTGGACCATGCCGCCGGCAATCGGCCCGGGCCGCACCAACGCCACCTCGATCACCAGGTCATAGAAGCAACGCGGCTTCAAGCGCGGCAACATCGACATCTGCGCGCGCGATTCAATCTGGAACACGCCGACCGTGTCGGCCTTGCAAATCATGTCGTAGGTGGGCCTGTCGCCGGCGGGCACATCGCTGATGCCAAAGCGCCGGCCGCGCAAGCTGCTGATCAGATCGAAGGCCCGGTGCAGGGCGCTGAGCATGCCCAGCGCCAGCACATCGACCTTCATCAGGCCGAGCGCGTCGATGTCGTCCTTGTCCCACTCGATCACGGTGCGCTCGGCCATCGCCGCGTTTTCGATCGGCACCAGCCGGGACAGCGGTCCTTGCGTCAGCACGAAACCGCCGGGATGCTGGCTCAGGTGGCGCGGCATGCCCAGCAACTGGCGGCTCAACACAATCAGTTGGCGCAGTTTCAGGTCGGCCAAGTCCAGGCCCAGCTCCTGTTGCAGTTGCTGCAAGCGCGCATCGGGCAGGCTTTCGCCGCTCCAGCCGTGGTGGTCGGAGGCCAATTTTTCGATCAGGGCTTCATCGAGGCCGAGCGCACGCCCCACATCGCGGATCGCACTGCGCGGCCGGTAGCTGGTGACGACGGCCGTCAGCGCCGCGCGGTCGCGCCCGTATTTGCGATACAGGTACTGGATCACTTCCTCGCGCCGCTCATGCTCGAAGTCCACATCGATGTCGGGCGGCTCATTGCGCTCGCGGCTGATGAAGCGCTCGAACAACATCGCGCTGCGCGCCGGGTCCACCTCGGTGATGAACAGGCAAAAGCAGACCACGCTGTTGGCGGCCGAACCGCGGCCCTGGCAAAGAATGCCCTGGCTGCGCGCAAACGTCACGATATCCGCCACGGTCAAAAAGTAATGTTCATAAGCCAGCTCGCCGATCAGCGCCAACTCGTGCTCGATCTGGGCCCGCCATTCCGGCCGCTCGCCCTGTGGCCAGCGCCGTGCCGCACCGGCTTCGGTCAAGTGGCGCAGATGCTGCATTGCGGTTTTCCCGGCGGGCACCACTTCGCTGGGGTATTGGTAGCGAATTTCGTCGAGCGAGAACTGGCACAGCCCGGCCACCACCAGCGTCTGCGCGAGCAGGTCGGGAGGGTAGAGCTGGGCCAGACGCAGCCGGCTGCGCAAATGGCGCTCGGCATTCGCGTGCAGGTCGATGCCGCATTGCTGCAGCGGTTTGTTCAATCGGGTGGCGCTCAGCACGTCCTGCAAGGCCTTGCGAGAGCGCACATGCATGTGCACATCGCCACAAGCCACCAGTGGGATTTCTGTTTGCGCCGCCAAGCCGCGCAGCCGGTGCAGCCACAGCTCATCGCCCAATTCACGCAGCAGCTCCACACCGATCCAGGCCCGGCCGGAAAAATGCTGCAGCAACCAGCGCGCCTGCTGCAGCAGCAGCGCCTCGTCGGACGGGCGCAGTGGCAGCCAGATCAGCAGGCAATCGGCCAGTGCGGCGGCGTTGATTTGCGAGCTGATCAACCGGTAGCTGCCTTTTTCTGAACTGCGCCTCAGCCGAGTGATGAACTGGCACAAGTTGCCATAGCCGTTCAAGTTGCGCGCCAG
>CANFYD010000159.1 GCA_947450745.1 Burkholderiales bacterium | reverse complement strand
CCAGGTCCTGCCCCTTCACCACGTCCCACAGTTTATAGCGCAGATCAATGCGGCCGTCGGCCAAGCGTGCGGAAGAACCGGCCGCCAGGGCGTCGGCACTGCGGCTGCGCCACTCGCTCCAAACCGGTGAACTGCCCTCGAACAGCCCGCTGCCGGCGGCTGCGGCATCGACGATGCGGAACTGCCCGCTGCGCTCCAGGTCGGCGCGGATGATGGCCGCCACCGCTTGGCCACTGCGCGCTTCATCGCGGAAATCGGGCAGCGCAATCGGCAACTGCGTGCCCCCAACGCCGGATATTTCAACCCGGAACTGCGCCAAGGCCGGCCAACTCAAGGAGGCGGCCGCCGTGCCCAACAGGGCCCGACGGGACAACAAAGAGGAGGTAGAAGTCTGGTCAGGCATGCGCTTTATGGACGGGTACATGCCGACCATTTTGCCTGACGCCCGGCCGCGCGAGATTTCGGGTCACTCAGCAGCAGCTTGATCGGCAGGTTCATCGAGCAAATCAAAGCAGCACGATGTCGTAATGTTCGGTCAGATTCGCCGGTTCCGCCGACAGCGAAATCGGCTTGCCGATGAAGTCCGACAAGCCCGCCAGATGCTGGCTTTCCTCGTCCAGCAGCATCTCCACCACATTCGCCGCTGCCACGATGCGGAACTCCTTCGGGCTGAACTGGCGCGCTTCACGCAGGATTTCTCGCATGATGTCGTAGCAGACCGTGCGCGCGGTTTTGACTTGGCCCCGGCCCTCGCAAGTCGGGCAGGGCTCGCACAACATCCTGGACAGCGATTCCCGAGTGCGCTTGCGCGTCATCTCCACCAGACCCAGTTGCGTGAACCCGCCGAGCGTGACCTTGGTGCGGTCCTTGCCGATCTGCTTGCGGAACTCGGTCAGCACGGCGGTCTTGTGCTCCTCGCGCGTCATGTCGATGAAATCGACAATGATGATGCCGCCCAGGTTGCGCAGTCGCAACTGACGGGCAATCGACCCGGCAGCTTCCAGATTGGTCTTGAAAATCGTGTCGTCAAAGTTGCGCGCGCCAACGAAACCGCCGGTGTTGACATCCACCGTCGTCATCGCCTCGGTCTGATCAAAAATCAGATAACCGCCCGACTTCAGATCGACCCGACGCGCCAGCGCACGCGCCAGTTCGGCATCGATATTGTTCAAGTCGAAGATCGGCCGCTCGCCCTTGTAATGCTCCAGCTTGGCCGTGGCCGCCGGCATGAAGGTCTCGCCAAAGCCGCGCAGCACCTCGTGTTGCGCCTTGGAATCGATGCGGATCGAGCCGGTGCGCTCGGTCACCAAATCCCGCAACACGCGCTCGACCAAGCTCAGGTCCTGATGCAACAGACTGCCCGGTGGCAAGGTCGCGGCACGCTGACGAATACTGGCCCAGGCCTTGCGCAAATAGGCGATGTCGGCGGCCAATTCGGCGTCGCTGGCGTCCTCAGCATTGGTGCGCAAGATGAAGCCGCCGCCGGCGCCCTCCTCCGGCTTGCCGACCAGCAACTGCATGCGGGCCCGCAGTTGTTCGCGGGCCTCGTGGGAGCCGATCTTTTGTGAAATGCCGATGTGCTCGTCTTGCGGCAAAAACACCAGCATGCGGCCGGCGATGCTGATCTGCGAGGACAGCCGTGCGCCCTTGGTGCCGATCGGGTCCTTGATCACTTGCACGGTCAAGGCCTGCCCCTCGAACAGCAGGCGCTCGATCGGCGTGGCCGTGCCGGCCTCGGCATGGTGGCCGCGCACCTGACCCGGCGCACCTTCGACATGCAGGTCGGCCACATGCAAAAACGCCGCCCGCTCCAAGCCGATGTCGATGAAGGCGGACTGCATGCCCGGCAGCACGCGGGCCACCCGGCCCGAGTACACATTGCCCACCAAGCCGCGCTCCAGCGTGCGCTCCATGTGCAGTTCTTGCAGCGAACCGTTCTCGACTACTGCGACGCGCGTCTCCTGCGGAGTCCAGTTGATCAGAATATCTTCCATAGCTTTTTGCCCTTGAATGCTGTCACATGCCTGCGTGCAAGCCGACCGGCGACACCACACAAAGGCAAGCGACAAAACTCAACAAGTCGAATCAAATAGGACTTACGCAAAATTGTTCCAGCTAGGCACGACGCCGAAGGCAGTACGCCTTGTACGACAAGGCGGAGGAACAACGCTGGGGCGGTTTTGCGTAAGTCCTATCAAATTTTCCAGCCCCATTGCTGCAGCAGTTGCGCCGTTTCAAACAAAGGCAGGCCCATGATGCCCGAGTAGCTGCCCGAAATCTGCGAGATCCAAGCCGCCGCCTGACTCTGGATGGCGTAGGAGCCGGCCTTGCCAAAAGGCTCGCCGCTGGCCACATAGCGGCGCAACGTCTCGGCAGACACCGGCGCAAAGTCGACCTCGGACACATTCAGCGCGGCAGAGCGGGGCGAGCCTGAACCCGAACTCGCCCCCACAACAACCGCCGTGATGACTCGGTGCCGGCGGCCGCTGAGCAGGCTGAGCGTCCGAAAAGCATCCTCCGCATCCACCGGCTTGCCGAGGATCAGATGGTCAACAGCCACCGTGGTGTCGGAACACAAAACAGGCGCGGCGGGCAGGCCACGTTGCGCCAAACGAGTCAGCGCCGCATCCAACTTGGCTTCGGTGACGCGGGCCACATAGGCTTCGGGCCATTCGCCCGGCAGCGCCGCTTCCAGGCTTTCGGCGTCCTCGTCGGCCCCAGGCAACAGCAACTCGTAGCGCACGCCCAATTGCTCCAACAACTGGCGGCGGCGCGGGCTTTGCGAAGCGAGGTAGATGAAATCAAAACTACGGTCCGGCATCACTGACTTCATCGACGTCATCGCTTGCGCTTGTCATTCACGGTGATAGGGGTGGCCGGTCATCACCGTCCAGGCACGATACAAGCCTTCGGCCAACAACACTCGGGCGAAGGCGTGCGGCAGGGTCAGGTCGGACAGGCGCAGCGTTTCATCTGCAGTGGCCTTCAAGGCCGGAGCCAAGCCGTCGGGGCCGCCGATGATCAAGGCCACATCGCGGCCGTCGCCCATCCAGAGCTTCATCCGCTCGGCCAAATGCAGGCTGGTGCGGCGCTCGCCACGCTCATCCAGGATGACACGGCGCACCCCGCGCGGCAGCGCCGCTTCGATGCGCAGCGCTTCGGCGGCCATCAACTGCTCCGCCGTTTTGCTGCCTCGTGTTTCGGCCTTGACGGCTTTGAGCTCCAGGCGCATTTCCGGCGGAAAGCGCTTGGCAAAGTCTTCATAAGCGGTGTCGGCCCAAGCCGGTTGCCGCTGGCCCACAGCAACCAGAATCAAACGCATGCGGTTTGATCAAGCGCGCGGCGCGGCCTTCTTGGTGGCCGGCCGGCCTGCTGCGCGGGCGGCCGAAACCGTCTTGGCAACAGCCTTGTCGGCAGCCTTCTTGGCCACGGTCTTGGAGACCGCCACCTTGATCGTCTTGGTGGCAGGCGTCTTCACACCGACGGTGCGGGTCACGCCCTTGCGCGCCACAACCTTCTTGGCGGCAGGCACCGCATCGGCGGACTTGGCGGCCGGCTTGCGGGCCGCAACCTTCTTGGCCGGAGCGGCGGTCTTGGCGGCAGCCGTCTTTCTGGCTGGCTTTTTAGGCTCGTCGTCTTCTTCTTCCGAGGCCTTCACCAAGCGCACTTCGCTGTCACCCAGCTTGAGCTTGACCGGCTTGTCGCCCCAAATCTCTTCGAGGTGGTAGTAATCGCGAATGGCGGGCTGCATCACATGAACGACAGCAGCGCCGCAGTCCACGATGATCCACTCGCCGTTTTCTTCGCCCTCGGTGCGCAACACGGTCAGGCCGCGGCCCTTGACCGTTTCGCGCACGCTTGAAGCCAGTGCCTTGGTCTGGCGGTTGCTGGTGCCGGACGCAATGATCACGCGCTCGAACAGGGGCGACAAATGCTCGGTGTTGAAGACCAGAATGTTCTGGGCCTTCACATCTTCCAAACCATCGACGATGGCGCGTTGCAACTTACGAATGTCCATTCAGTACTCACTGTAAAGACGGTGGAGGGCAATATACCCCGCCACCGCATCGCCCACCAAGGGGCGGATATCCTCAGTGCGCGAGGCCAGCTCGCGAACTTGAGTTGATGAAACCTGCATCGCCGGCATCGCCAGTTTCAGCATTCTGTAGGGTTCCGCCTGCATGAAGTCATTCACTTCAGCCGAACCCTGAACTTCTTGACCGGCCCGCGCCGCCACCACCAAAGTCACGCTGGCAAGCAACTCTTGCCATGCTCGCCAGGTGTGCAGATTGGCAAATTGATCCTGCCCAATCAGCAAAAACAATTGCTCATCAGGATGCGCAGCCCGCCGAGCCCGCACCGTATCGATCGTGTAACTGGCCCCGTCGCGCTCCATCTCGCTATCGTCAACGCCGAAGCGAGGTTCACCGGCAATCAGCAACGAAACCATCGCCCGCCGGTGCATCGGTGCAGCCAGACCACGGCCGGTTTTTTGCCAAGGCCGGCCGGCCGGCAGCCACAACAATTTATCCAGTTTCAATTGCGTCAACGCGCAGTGCGCCAAGCTCAAATGAGCCAAATGCGGCGGGTCGAAACTGCCGCCGAACAAGCCCGTCCGCGCGCCTTGGCCTACAGCCATAAATGCGTGGCCGGCTCAGTCGCCCAGTCACGCGGCCGCAAGAAGTCGCTGTACAACCGCGCTTCTTGCGTATCCACTTCTGGCGACCACTGATAGCGCCATTTGACGATCGGTGGCATCGACATCAGGATCGCTTCGGTGCGGCCGCCCGACTGCAGGCCGAACAGCGTGCCGCGGTCAAAGACCAGATTGAACTCGACGTAGCGGCCGCGCCGATAGGCCTGGAAATCGCGTTCCCGCTCGCCGTACGCCAACATCTGCCGACGCTCGACGATGGGCAAGTAAGCCGGCAAAAACGCATCGCCGACCGAACGCATCATCGCAAAAGCAGCTTCGAAGCCGCCCTCGGCATAGTCGTCGAAGAAGATGCCGCCAATGCCGCGCGGCTCGTTGCGATGTTTCAGGAAGAAATACTCGTCGCACCAGATTTTGAAGCGTGGGTAGAGCTGTTCACCGTGCGGCTGCAAAGCGGCTGCGCAGCTGCGATGAAAGTGCTGCGCATCGCGCTCGAAGCCGTAATAAGGCGTCAAGTCCATGCCACCGCCAAACCAGACCACCGGCGGCGCATTTGCCGGCAACGCCGCAAAAAGGCGCACATTCATGTGCACCGTCGGCACGAACGGGTTGTGCGGGTGAATCACCAGCGACACGCCCATCGCCTCGAAAGGCGCGCCGGCCAATTCGGGCCGATGCTGGGTGGCCGAAGGCGGCAGCACGCGGCCCCGCACATGGGAGAAGTTCACCCCACCGCGCTCGAACACCGAACCCCCTTCGATCAAGCGCGACAGGCCGTCTCCCTCCAGCCGGCCACCGGGCTCGCGCGCCCAGCCGTCGCTGATGAAGGGGTTACCGTCGGCCGTTTCCAGCGCGACCACGATGGACTGCTGCAAGCCGAGCAGGTACTCGCGCACTCGCGCCGTGTCGATCACGCTGTCCATGACATCGCCTCCCTGAGCCCAGACGAGCACCTGATCGAAGCGAGGTTCAACGCTTCACCGCCCGGTAGCCGATGTCTTGCCGATACTGCTTGCCTTCGAACTGGATGTTGACCAGCGTGTCGTAGGCCAAGGCCTGAGCCTTGCGCACCGACTCACCCAGCGCCGTCACGCACAAGACGCGGCCGCCGGAGGTCAGCAACTGCCCGTCGATTTCGGTCGTGCCCGCATGGAAGACCATCGCATCCTCGGTGTCGGCAGGCAAGCCGCTGATCGCATCACCCTTGCGCGGGTCCAGCGGGTAACCGCCAGCAGCCATCACCACGCCCAAGGCCACGCGGCGGTCCCATTGCAGGTCTACCTGATCCAGCGTGCCGTCGGTGGCGTGCAGCAGCACCTCCAGCAAATCACTCTTCAAGCGCATCAGGATTGGCTGCGTTTCCGGGTCGCCCATGCGGGTGTTGAACTCCACCGTCCGCGGCTGGCCCTGAGCATCGATCATCAGGCCGGCGTAGAGGAAGCCGGTGAACGGAGCGCCGTCACGCGCCATGCCATGAATCGTCGGCATGATGATTTCGTGCATCACCTTGGCATGCACATTGGGCGTGACCACCGGCGCGGGCGAATAGGCCCCCATACCGCCGGTGTTCGGGCCGGCATCGGCGTCGAGCAGGCGTTTGTGATCCTGGCTGGTGGCCAGCGAGACGACGTTCTTGCCGTCGCACAAGACGATGAAGCTGGCTTCTTCGCCGGGCAGGAATTGCTCAATGACGACACGCGCGCCACCCTCGTTGTGGACGACGCCGAGCTTGTTGTCGGCCAGGATCCAGTCGATCGCCTCATGCGCTTCGGCCAGCGTCATCGCCACGACCACGCCCTTGCCTGCGGCCAAGCCGTCGGCCTTGATGACGATGGGCTCGCCCGCTTTGGCATGCTCGGCATCCACATAAGCGTGCGCTGCCGCCACGTCGCTGAAGACCTCGTAGGCCGCCGTGGGAATGGCGTGCCGTTTCATGAAGTCTTTGGCAAAAGCCTTCGACGACTCCAGCTGTGCGGCGGCCTTGGTCGGGCCGAAGATGCGCAGGCCTCGGGCGCGGAACTCATCCACCACGCCAGCCGCCAACAACGCTTCCGGGCCGACCACGGTCAGGGCGATCTTTTCGCTCTCGGCAAAATCGGCCAGCGCCTTAACGTCGGTGAGGGCAATGTTCTTCAAGCGCGGGTCACGCGCCGTGCCGCCGTTGCCCGGGGCCACGAAGACCTGGCTGACCCGCTGACCCTGCGCCAACTTCCAGGCCAACGCGTGTTCGCGCCCACCGTTTCCAAGCACCAGGACTTTCATTCGCCGACCTTCATTCGATTGTTGATCTTCATCATTCGTTGATGCTGGCGTTGTGGAAAACCTCTTGGACATCGTCCAGGTCTTCCAGCACATCCAGCAGTTTTTGCATGCGCACCGCTTCGTCGCCGCTCAGCTCGATCGGCACATCGGCCCGCATCGTCACTTCGGCCACCGCCGCTGTAAAACCGGCCGCTTCAAGCGCTTGTTTGACGACTTCGAGCTCAAACGGCGCGGTCAGCACCTCGATAGAACCGTCGTCACCGGTGATCACGTCTTCGGCACCGGCTTCCAGCGCCACTTCCATGATCTTGTCTTCCGAGCTGCCGGGCGCAAACACCAGTTGCCCGCAATGCTTGAACTGGAACGACACCGAACCATCGGTGCCCATATTGCCGCCGTACTTGCTGAAGGCATGCCGCACCTCGGCCACCGTGCGCACCTTGTTGTCGGTCATCGTGTCGATGATCACCGCCGCGCCGCCGATACCGTAGCCTTCGTAGCGGATTTCTTCGTAGTTGACGCCGTCAAGGTTGCCGGTGGCTTTGTCGATATTGCGCTTGATCGTCTCGGCGGCCAAGTTGACCGCCTTGGCTTTTTCAACGGCCAAGCGCAGGCGCGGATTTTCCTTCACATCGCCGCCGCCCTGGCGTGCTGCCACCATGATTTCACGGATGACGCGTGTCCAAGCCTTGCCTCGCTTCTCGTCTTGGCGGCCTTTGCGGTGCTGAATATTGGCCCATTTGGAATGACCGGCCATAAGGCGCTACTCCTGCCGGGCCTGCTGCGCAGGGCCCTGTTTTAGTTGGTTAACCGTAGATTTTAGCTTTGTGCACACGGAGTGCGGATGTTCGACCCCATTCTGCCGGTCCGATGTGGGCAAATTGCTTGCTTTTT
>CANFYD010000158.1 GCA_947450745.1 Burkholderiales bacterium | reverse complement strand
GACGACATTGCACGCGTGCGTCAGGACTTCGTCAACGCTGCGGTGCGTGCGCGCGATGTCGGTTTCGAATGGCTCGAATTGCATTTCGCGCATGGCTATCTGGCGCAAAGCTTCTTTTCTGCGCACTCGAACCAGCGCGGCGACATCTACGGCGGCAGCGTCGAAAATCGCAGCCGTTTCCTTCTGGAGACCTTGAAGGCCGTGCGCGAAGTGTGGCCGGAACACCTGCCGTTGACGGTGCGCTTTGGCGTGATCGAGTACGACGGGCGCGACGAGCAAACGCTGCGCGAATCGATCGGCCTGATCGAGCAGTTCAAGGCGAGCGGCATGGACATGGTCAGCGTCAGCATCGGCTTCACGATTCCCGAGACATCGATTCCCTGGGGTCCGGCGTTCATGGGCCCGGTCAGCGAGCGGGTGCGTCGGGAAGCCGGCGTGCCGGTCTCGTCGGCCTGGGGTTTCGGTACGCCCTCGCTCGCCGAGCAAGCGGTCAAGGCCGAGCAACTCGATCTGGTCATGGTGGGCAAGGCGCATCTGGCCAACCCGCATTGGGCCTACTTTGCTGCCAAGGAACTGGGTGTGGCGCGCGCTTCGTGGACCTTGCCGGCACCTTATGCCCATTGGCTCGAGCGTTATTGATCGCCAGTCACCGATCGCAAATCACTGATCGAGCGCCGCCGCTCCCTGCCTGCAGGGGGCACGCCGTCTTTCCTGGTGAGCCAGCAAGCTCAGCATGACGAATGGCGTGCGGCTCGCAACGGGCTGGCGCCGGCCTGCTGATCTGCTGATCTGCTGATCTGCTTGGGCGCATGCTGGTGCTGGGCCAAGGGCGCGCACTATCCTCATAGTCGCGGGCGCGTTCGTAGCCGCACAGACCGGCCTTTGCCATTCCGGGACAGCAGAGCCTCAGGTTTTCCCGACGCTTGATGCATCAATCCGCACCCGCATCGACGATGCAATTCATTCTTTCACCCATAAACATCATCTGGAGTTTTCCATGAAGCCCTATGTCATTTGCCACATGATGTCGTCCATTGATGGCCACGCGCTCACCGACGGCTGGGACCGGCCTTTCAAAAAAAATGCCGGTGCCTTGTATGAAACGCTGGCTCAGCAGTTCAAATTCGACGCCTGGATTTGTGGCCGGGTCACGATGCAGGAAATCGCCCATGGCGACGGCTATCCTGCCGGTCTCGCCACCGGGCCGATTCCGCGCACCCATCATTTCGCGGTCCGTGACGCGGCTTGCTACGCCGTCTCCATTGATCCGCACGGCAAGGTGGCCTGGAAAAGTAATCAGGCGCTCGATTCGCACGTCGTTGCCGTGGTGACTGAAGCGGTATCCGATGATTACCTGGCGTATCTGCAATCCATCAAGGTGTCCTACATTTTTGGTGGGAAGACAGAGATCGATCTGGCGCAAGTCGTGACCATCCTGGCCACTGAACTGGGTACCGAGCGCCTGATCGTTGAAGGCGGACCTCACGTCAGCGGCTCCTTCGTCAACGCCGGACTGGTCGACGAAATCAGCGTCCTCATCCTGCCACTCATCGACGGACGCGGCGAGCATCCGGCCTCATTCGAAATCACCCAAGAGGCCTGGACAAAGCCGACTTACCTGTCGCTGGCATCGGCAGAAGTGCAAGACGGTGGCGCCGTGTGGCTGCGTTACAAAAAATAGTCATCAGTCAATCAGCAAAAGACGTCGTTTCTGACCTCGAGACCCACACCCACAAAGAAGGTCAGTTCAGGCCTTGCAAACCCAGATCGAAACCGCAGAAGCTCACGACACAGAAAAATTGCTGCGGAGTGGGTGGCGCATAAGTGAGGTGGACTGGCGCCGTAACCCTTGGCCATTCAGCTCTTTATACTCGGCCGGCAAGCCAGCGGGTTTTCAGCCAGAACTTATGCGAGCGCTGCACGATGCGTGGCCAACCCGCTTTTCAACGGACGACCTTCGGCAGTCGCGCACCGATAACGTTAGAAAAAATCACGCCATGATTCGAACCGAACGCCTCACATCAAACCTTGAGGGGGAATTCGTCGTCTTCCTGATCGGGGTTCGAATCAACAGGCCGCTGATGTTGCACAAGTGGTGGCCCGTAACCCGGGCCATGCCTCGAATGCTGGAAGAACTCCATCGTCAGCCAGAACTCGGCTTTCTCCACGCGGAAATGTGGTTCTCCAGAACCACAATCATGGTTCAATATTGGCGCTCTATGGAGCAGTTGTTGGCCTACGCAAGAAGCAAGACTTCTGCACATCTGCCCGCGTGGCAAGCTTTCAACAAGGCCGTGGGCACCAGCGGTTCAGTAGGTATCTGGCACGAGACCTACGCTGCATCGCCAGGAACCTACGAAAGTATGTACGTCGGTATGCCTCCATTTGGTCTCGGTCGAGCCGGCACCTTGCATCCCGCCACTGGCGGTATGCAAACAGCAGCTGGCAGATTGGGCAGGGGCAGGAATGCGCTTTAACCCACCGAGGCGGTGACCTGCTGCTGTTGTCGGTCGGCAATTTGACGATCTTCATCGGCGTAGATGCACACGAACAGCCAGCGTGTATCGCGGTCGACGGGTCAGCTTTTGCGTGTCAATAACAATGCCACATTGACACGAGATCATCATTGTTCATAACTTTGAAAATTTAAGGATGTCTTCTGAATGTAATGGGTGGCCGATGGTGAATGTGTATGGACGAGTTCACTTAGGCAGGCTGGCTGGCCGTCGATACAAGTGTGCTTGTGCTGCAGTTCTTGAACAAGCCGACTTGATCTTGTCAGCGCGCGGAAGCGCAAAGCGTCGCAATGTGGAGCCCATGTTTTGATCAGCAGGTACTTGCCAGACATGAATTGGCAGCAGGTCATCAAGCGAACCCATCAGAAATATCGACGGCCTCAGCTTGCTTTGGCGCAACCCCGCTGATCGTGTCCCCTCACGATTGTTATGTAGTGCGTTTGCACTACAATAATCGAATGAAATCAGCCGTGATCCCTCAAATCCGCGTCGAATCGGCGCTCCGCGCCGATCTCGATTCTGTTTTGCTACCCGGTGAAACCTTGACCGATTTCGTCGAGGCCTCGGTGCGTAACGCCGTCGAATACCGCCGTATGCAAACCAACTTCGCGGCGCGCTGCGACGCGTCACTGGCCAAATACGAGCGCACCGGTGTGTCCATCCCTGCCGTACAGGTCATTGACAAGCTCGAATCGATGTTGGCGAAGCGTCGGAAGCAGCTCGGCGGATGAGCTACGTCGTCGAGTTCACAGAGGACGCGGACGACGACATCACACGGCTCTACGCCTTCCTGCTCGAAAGCGCTGCCACGCTGGAAAATCTCGATCTCGCCGATGAGGCGATCAAGGTCATCCGCGAGACGACGCTGCATCATCTGTCGACCTCGCCTTACAGCTACCGCAAGGTGGGCCCGAGCTCCACACTCCGCGAACTGATCATTCCGTTCGCATCGACCGGCTACGTCGTGCGCTTCGACATCCGTAGCTCGGAGTTCGTATTGGTGTTCGGCGCGCGCCATCAGCGTGAAGAGGATTACCACTGACATGCCTAATCCAACGATTGCAGGGCGCTACACGACTCATCATCTTTAGGCACTGACTCTGTATGGCCTACCGCGACCGATCTGCAAATGCCGGTTGGTTGCGGTAGGTCATAGAACCAAACTGGCCATGGACGCCAGCCACGCCATGCCGATGATTTAGGTGCTGCCTTGGCTGTTCCGCCAAACTGGTGTCAACCCCAGGTCTTCGACCCTGACGGTGGTTGATATAGGCGGCAACTCAAGCCGCATGAAAGCCTGATCTTTTGGCGCGAAACCGCTGCACTGGACTCTTTTTTCCAGTTGGCAAAGAGCAAGACTGGGCCCCGTGTAAACCACTTGATACGCGCCCTTGGTATGCCTTCTGTCGTTCGCAAGAGCTGAGCCAAACCGAGGCCAGCCATGATGGTGGCGAGTGCTGGTGTGGGGAGTTGGCAATGGCTGATGCGCCAAACCGCTGTCAAACCACACCGTCCCATTTGATGTCCGTCAGTATCTCTTTGGCACTTTCGGCACCGTAGGAGGTTTTGGCCGCCTCCAGAGGGGGTTCACCCTCAAGCCCCCGGTGGGATTTGCCGTTTATCGGCAGTAACGATTTTTTGCATTTATCGCCAATAGCGATATGATGAGGATATCGGCATTGGCGATACAACCGCCTCGCCGCTTCGATCTATGAACCAACTCCTCTCCGTCCCCAGTCAGGTTGGTCTCGTCCTGCGAGCCGTGCGCAAAAGCGCCAAGCTGAGCCAGAAACAGCTGGCCGCAAAACTTGGCCTGAGCCAAAACCGCATGTCCGAGTTGGAGACCGACCCGGGCTCCATGCGTGTGGACCAGCTACTGGCGATCCTGTCCGCGCTGGGCCTTGAATTGCAGGTGCAGACTCGGGGCGGCTCGCCAGCTGCAGGCACCGAGGGCGGCGCGAGCCCGCCGACCGTTAGCAAGGTGGAGTGGTAAGCATGGGACGTGCAACGAGCGCTCGCACCCTCTCCGTCTGGGCCAACGGCGAGCGGGTGGGTACCTGGACCATCCCTGCCCGCGGCGACATGGAGTTCGTCTACGACCCGGACTGGATGACCTCAGAGGCAGGTCGGCCGCTGTCGCTGTCCATGCCCTTCACGGGTGCCCAGGCCTTGCGCGGCGCCCCCGTCAACAACTACTTCGAGAACCTGCTGCCCGACAGCGAGCCGATCCGAAAACGCTTGGCCACCCGGTTCAAGACCGACACCCTGGAGGCATTTGACCTGCTCGAAGCCATCGGGCGTGATTGTGTGGGGGCCATCCAGTTGCTCGGCGCTGACGAGTCGCCGCTCAACGTCGCAAGCATTGAGGGCACGTCGCTCAACGAGGGTGAGGTGGAGGAGCTGCTGCTGCTGGCCACCGGCTCAGGCGCGCACCCGGGCGTAGAAGATAACGACAACTTCCGCATCTCGCTTGCCGGTGCCCAAGAGAAGACGGCGCTTTTGTGGCATGACGGCCAGTGGAAGCGTCCCCACGGCTCCACCCCGACCTCGCACATCCTGAAGCTGCCCATCGGACTTGTGGGTGCGCGCAAGGCCGACTTCGGCACATCGGTGGAGAACGAGTGGCTTTGCATGGAGCTGATGCGCGAGTTCGGGCTGCCGACGGCCAAGACCGAGATTCTCCAGTTCGGAAGCCAGAAAGTTCTCTCCGTAGAGCGATTCGACCGGCAGATGCACTCCTCAGGTACCTGGCTGCTGCGCATCCCTCAGGAAGATTTCTGCCAAGTCAGTGGCACTGCGCCCCACCGCAAGTACGAAGCCGATGGCGGGCCCGGCATCGCGGACATCGCCCGTGTTCTCAGTGGCTCCGTGAACGCGCAAGCCGACCTCAAGAACTTTCTCAAGACGCAGCTGCTTTTCTGGATGATGGCAGCCCCCGATGGTCACGCCAAGAACTTCAGCCTGCGCATCATGCCGCGCGGTCGCTACGCGCTGACGCCGCTCTACGACGTGATGTCCATCTGGCCTGTTGAAGGAAACGGCGCCAGCCAGTTCTCCTGGCACAAGGCCAAGCTCGCCATGGCGCTGCATAGCAAGAATCGGCACTACAACTTCAAGGATATCCAGCGTCGCCACTTCAACGCAACGGCAGCAAAGTTCTTCCAGCGCGAAAGTGCGGAGGATGTCATCGAAGAGGTGCTGGCGGACCTCGAGCGAGCTATCGCAGCCGTCACTGCCCGACTGCCTGCCGTCTACCCAGAAAGAGTCGCGACATCCGTCTTCGCGGGCCTGCGTCGCACGGCCAAACTTCTTGCCAACTCGGAACCCGGAGTCATGGCTAACTAAGTCTGCCCTAAGCTCGTTGAGCCTGTTCAAACTGTACCGGGCTGTCATGGCCGATGGTTGAATGTCGCCGAATCGGGTTGTAGAACCGCTCGTTGTAGTCGAACATTTCAGCCCGTGCCTCGTCGAGGAGCCTGTAGACCTTGCCTGCAATGCGTTCGGTCTTCATTGAACTGAAGAAGCTCTCCATCGCCGAGTTGTCCCATATCTCGCCCGCGTGGCTCATGCTGCAGGTGATGCCCTGGTCCTTGAGCAACTGCTGGAAGTGGCAGCTGGTTTATTGACTTCCCTGATCCGAATGGTGCAGCAGTGCCTGCGGCGCCGGATCGCCATCATCAGCGCATCCGCCACCAGTTGCGATGTCATGCTGGCCTGCATAGACCAGCCCACCGCACGACCTGAGAACAGGTCCAGCACCAGCACCAGCACCAGCACCAGCACCACCGCCACGTACAGCCAACCTTCGGCCGTCCAAATGTAGGTGAAGTCCGCCACCCACTTCTGATTCGGCCCCTCGGTCTTGAACTGCCGGTCCAGCACGTTGGCGGCGGCCTCGCTGCGTCGGCCGTCGTCCTTGGGCAAGCCGCGTCTCCGGGGCCACACGCGCAGCGCCTGTTGCTGCATGAGCCTCTCTCAGGGGCTTTACTGCGCAATTGGAGAGCCTCTATCCTGCCCCGGCAAATTACATTTAAAGATCACCGGCACGAAGAGTTGCTGGACAACGGGTTTGACTACGCCATGGCGAAAGCCAGACCGGCCTGAGCGAGGGTGGGTTGATTGGCGTTCATGCATGCTTTGCATAGATGGCTCTGCCAATCAGTCAACAATGCGTTCGTTGACCTCTGAGTAAGCTTGATCAATGAACAAGGATTCCTAGTGAAAAGACTGTTAGTCAAGGCCGGTTTGGTTTTGATCACTGTGCTGGCGCTCCCGAAGCCAGCACAGGCCCAAGCCGTGCCTGAAATCAGCCCTGCCCTCAAGGGCATGTTGGCGGCGTTGCCTATTGCCGGGCTCAAGGATGAAGTCAGCAAGATGATTGGCGCACTCAAGAAAACCACGTGCGCTAACTCCACCGGTTGCTACAGCACCCAGGCCACTTTGCAGGTGCCCAACCTGGGAACGGTACCTGTGCAACTGTATTTCTTTACCAGCGGCAACGAGCAGCAAACCTTTTTGCTGGTACTTAACCGCTCCCTGACAATGCCCACGCTGCTCAAAGCCAATGTGCAAAGTCTGCTTAATGGCACGGTGCTGACCGACCCGATTTTCTCTATTTCAACGACTGACTTTGATCTCAATACCGCGAACATGCCGTCCGACCTGCAAAAAGTGGTGCGGGACAGTTACTTCAACGTCAACACCTTGTCTTTTAGCAGCGGTGTGCAATTGGCAGCCCGAGCCAATGTGGGCGGCCTGCTCCAGCTTGGCATGCAAAAACTGTATGTAAAAAGCGATCAGATGACATTGCGCGCTGGCGTGGTCATGCCCATTCCTGCTGATCTCAAGGACGCAGCGGGCAGCGGTGTGGGCTTGGCTCAGGCCCTCAAAGACAGCAACACCATGAAGAAAGCCGGTGCCGACACCCTCAAACCAGAGGCCTACATTGAACTTCAACTGGGGCCCAATGCTGCGGTCCAGCTGATCTCACCACCGGTCAATTTGACAGATGCCACGTTCTTTTTGGACAACGAGTTGACGTTTGGCTACAAAGGCAACGCCACCTTCAGAGGGGTCAACAAACCCATACTGATGCAGTTCCAAACGCCGCTCACAGCTGCGGGCGTCATGGACTTTGCCAACTTTTCTTTCCGTATGGCCACGCCGTCCAGCTTCACGCTGGAGGACGCCGCCAACGTCATGGTGGCCATGGCTACCCAAGACCCCCGACTGGTGAAATACGGTGGTGGCTTTATTGGCGGTATCAGCACCCTCGTGGCACCCTTGTTGGCCGTCGCGAAGCCACTGTCTGTTTTTCAG
>CANFYD010000157.1 GCA_947450745.1 Burkholderiales bacterium | reverse complement strand
TTCAGCGCAGCCTTTGACTGTAGCACGGAAACAGAGTGTGGGGACTGGATCTAGCTACAGCCATCACCCCCCATCCCCTAAACTTGTTCACTGTCCAGTCCGCCCGAGGCATTGTCAATTTGCTGATCTGACACGGTCTAACAAGGTGCATCAAATTCAAAGCGCAAGGCGCAAGGCTATGCCCGAGTTCACATGAATCGACACCTTGAAGGCAAACAGCCCACATGGTCAAGAACCATGTGGGCTGTTCTGAATTCCTTGCAGCGACCCAGCGGCCGGCTGCGTGGCGTCACTCCTCTTGGAATGCTTCTTCGCGCTTATTCTTGATGGATGGCAGCATGACCGTCACCACCATCAAAGCGGCCGCTATCAGTAAACCGGCTGACAGTGGCCTCGTCATGAAAGTGCCCCAATCTCCACGGGATAGTAGCAAAGCCCGGCGCAGGTTCTCCTCCATCATGGGGCCCAAGATAAAGCCCAGCAGCAACGGCGCTGGCTCGCAACTCAACTTGTAGAACACATAGCCAACCAGCGCGAATGCTGCGGTCATGAACACATCGAAGCTGTTGTTGTTCAGCGTATAGGTGCCGATGCAGCAAAAAGTGACGATGGCCGGGAATAAAAATCGGTAAGGCACCGTCAGCAACTTGATCCAGATGCCGATCAGCGGCAGATTCAACACCACCAGCATCAGGTTGCCGATCCACATCGAAGCAATCAATCCCCAGAACAACTCAGGATTGCTGGTCATCACCTGCGGGCCGGGCTGAATGCCCTTGATCGTCATGGCACCCACCATCAATGCCATCACAGCGTTCGGGGGAATACCCAAGGTCAGCATCGGGATGAAACTGGTTTGCGCGCCGGCGTTATTGGCCGACTCTGGCCCAGCCACGCCCTGAATAGCCCCTTTGCCAAACGGGATGCGCGGGTTTTTGACAATTTTCTTTTCGAGTGTGTAGGAAGCGAAGGAGGCCAACAAGGCACCGCCACCGGGCAACACACCCAAAATTGAACCCAAGGCGGTTCCGCGCAAGACTGAGGGCCAAGCTTCTTGGAAGTCTTGCTTGGTTGGCCACAAGCCCTTGACGTCTTTGGTGAAGACTTCGCGGCTCTCGGCCGGCATACCCAGATTGGCAATGATTTCGCCAAAGCCGAAGATACCCATCGCGATCACCACGAAACCGATGCCGTCTGTCAACTCGGGGATGTCAAAAGAGAACCGTGGCGTGCCAGAAATCACATCGGTGTTGATCTGCCCCAGCAGCAAGCCCAACAGAATCATCGAAATAGCCTTGACCAACGATCCAGAGGCCAACACCACGGCACCGATCAGACCCAGAACCATCAAGGAGAAGTATTCAGCAGGGCCAAACTTGAAGGCCAGCTCAGTCAACGGCGGGGCAAATGCAGCAATGATCACCGTGCCCACACAGCCCGCAAAGAATGAACCCAGCCCAGCCGCAGCCAAGGCGGCACCGGCGCGGCCTTGACGTGCCATTTGATAGCCATCAATCGCGGTCACTACCGAGCTCGACTCGCCGGGCACGTTGATCAGAATGGCTGTCGTCGAGCCGCCGTACTGCGCGCCGTAATAGATACCGGCCAACATGATCAGCGCAGGTGTCGCATCCAGGGCATAAATGGAGGGCAACAGCATGGCGATAGTGGCTACCGGCCCCAGGCCTGGTAGGACACCGATCAGGGTGCCCAGCAAAGCGCCACCAAAAGCGTAGAGCAGGTTCTGCATCGTCATTGCGACGTGAAAACCAAGTGCTAGATTGTTCAAGAGATCCATGCGCTAGCTCCTCAGCTGCCGAAAATTGTGGGCCAGACTGGAATCACCAGATTCAGTCCCCAGACAAAAATGAACCAACTGCCTAACGTCAAGACGGCACTGTTGATGACGGCATCGCGCCAGCGGAATTCATCGCCAGCCAAGGCTGACATCGTGACGAGGATTGGCAAGGTAATGACCAAGCCGAGCCGCGGCAAAGCCAAACCGAAGACGATGATGGCCGCGACGATGATCAGCAGCGGCTTCCATGCAATGTCGCCAATCGGGTCGCCACCATCCGATTCGATGGTCAAGGCTTTGAACAGCACCATGCTGCCCAGGATCGCCAACAACACACCCAGCCCGAATGGGAAATAGGCCGGACCTGGGCGGGCCGATGAGCCAAAACTGTATTCGGTGGAGCCCCAGGCGAAAGCCAGGCCCAACAACACAAACATCAGTCCTGACCAGAAGTCCCTCTGACTCTTGATCTTCATTGCGAAACCCTCTGCCGTTAAAAAGTTGGCGAATTTTAGGCAGGGGATCCGGTGCTCGCGCTGTGGTTTCCACGTAAACGCCAAGCTATTTCGGGGCAGAACATCAGGCACCGCCAGCGACTACCAAAGACTCAGCCTTTCAGGTTTGCCATTGCGGCGTGCTGCGCAAAATCTCCTCCAGCGTTGTCAAACCCTCCGCGACCTTCATTGCTCCCGCCAGCCGCAGCGGGCGCAAGCCTTCCTGCATCGCTTGGCGGCGCAGCGCTGAGGTGTCTGGCGTCGGATGCAGATGCGCCTTCACTGACTCCCCGACCGTCAGCAGTTCATACAAGCCGGCGCGTCCGCGATAGCCCGTGTGGCGACACTCGATGCAACCGACTGGCTTGTAGGGTTTGACACCGCCACTCATGCGCCAGTGTTTGAGCATCTCATTGAGCGTATCGCGGGTCACCGACGGGTCAGGCTCCTTGCAGTGATGGCACAGAGTGCGCACCAAGCGCTGCGCCAACACGCCAATCAGCGTGGCACTGATCAAATAGGACGGCACGCCCAAATCGGTCAGTCGCGTGATGGCAGACACCGCGTCATTGGTGTGCAGCGTAGAGAACACCAAATGCCCGGTCAACGCCGCCTGAATGGCCATCTCGGCCGTCGCAAGGTCTCTGATTTCACCGACCATGATGATGTCCGGGTCCTGCCGCATCAAGGCGCGCAGGCCCTCAGCAAAGCCGAAATCCAACACAGTCTGCACCTGCGTTTGGTTGAAGGCCGGTTCGATCATTTCGATTGGGTCTTCGATCGTGCAGACGTTCACCTCATCGGTGGCCAAGCGCTTGAGCGTCGAGTACAGCGTGGTGGTCTTGCCGCTACCGGTCGGTCCGGTCACCAAGATGATGCCGTGCGGCTGCGTCACCAGCTTTTCCCAGCGTTCGTTGTCGTGACTGGAGAATCCCAGCATCGACAAGTCCTTGACCGCTGTATCGGGATCAAAAATGCGCATCACCATCTTTTCGCCGAAGGCCGTGGGTAGCGTCGACAAGCGCATTTCAACCTCGTCGCCGGCGGGGTTGCGCGTTTTGATGCGCCCATCGAGTGGCCTGCGACGCTCGACGACATCCATGCGGCCCAGCAATTTGATACGCGACGTCATCGCGCTCATCACCGTGGGCGGCAACTGGTACACCGTGTGCAGCACGCCGTCGATGCGGAAGCGGATCACGCCCATCTCGCGGCGCGGCTCCAAATGGATATCGCTGGCGCGCTGATCAAAAGCGTATTGCCACAACCAATCGACCACCTGCACAACGCCCTGGTCGTTGGCATCTAGCTGTTTGTTGCTTCGGCCCAGTTCCACCAACTGCTCAAAACTTGCGACCTGCGCTGACTCGCCGGCTTTGGCCGCAGCACGTACCGAACGAGCCAAAGTGAAAAATTCAGTCGTCAAGCGCGCAATTTCAAGCGGATTGGCCACCACCAACTTGATCGGCTTGCGCATATGCGATTCGATCTGCGCGACCCAGGCCGTGTCGAACGGCTCCGACGTGGCAATCGTCACCTCGTTGAGCCCGACCAGCACGGGCAAACAGCGCTTGGCCTCGGCATAAGCGACCGACATCACGTCCGACACCCTGCCCACGTCAACCTTCAAAGGATCAATGCGCAAATAGGGGAGCTTGGCGCGTGCCGCCAACCATTCGGTCAGCGCATCCAGATCCAGCGCCCGTCCGTTGCTGACACGCAGCAGGCCTGCATGACCCAGCCGCACCAGCGGGTGCAGAGCGCTGCTGCCGGCAGCAAAGCGGACTTCCGTGCGCAGCAACTGCTCTTCATCGATCAGCCCATCCTCCAGCATCCAGCGCAGCAGAGCACGCCATTCCAACCGCCCTTCGGACTTCGGGGAGATCGCTGCAGACGGCAGGCTGGACTTGGCGCTCATGATGGGGTTAGTCTCCTGGCGGATTGATGATGCTCATTGGCAGTGGCCTGACCAGACGCAACCACTTACGCGCCGGCAAGCCGAACTCCGCTTCGATATTAGCCGCTCGTCGCTCCAGCTCTTCACGGTCCGGAACCTGCACGTTGCGGGCTGCCACCACGATGGTGTTGCCCTCTTTGGTCGGCGTCAGGCTCCAGACCTGGTCGGAGCCGAACACCGCCGCAATGCGCGCCGCACTGCGTGCAAAACTGGCATCGCGCCCGAACAGGTTGACCGTCATCAGCCCGCCGTCGGCCAGCACCTGAAAACAGTTGGCATAGAACGCTTCATCGTCCAGCACTGGAGACGCGGCATCGTGATCGTAAAGATCGACATTGAGGACTTGCGCCGTTTGAATCTGCTCAGGCTTTGCCACCCACAGCGCGGCGTCCTCATTGACCACCGTCAGCCGCTTGTCGTCCTCGGGCAGATGGAACCACATGCGGCAAGCCGCAATCACCGTCGGGTTGATCTCCACCGCACAGGTCGGCATGCGCAGCTGCTTGTGACAAAACCGGGTCAGCGCCGCAGCCCCCAGGCCGAGCTGCACCGCCAGCCCCTCGCGCAGCGCGGCGCTGTCACGCCACAACATCCAGACCATCATGCGTTGGATGTACTCCAGCTCCAGCTGCTGCGGTTTGCGGATGCGCATGGCACCTTGCACCCAGATCGAGTCGAGGTGCAAGAAGCGCACGCCGTCAAACTCCGACAGCGTGGCCGGGGCCCACTGCATCGTCTTGGTTTTTTTCATGAAGGCTGATCCAGTTCAGAAGCAATTTTCAACCAGGCCTCCCGCTTGTCTGCAAAAGGCAAGGTATAGGCCGGGCTTGATGACGGCAAAGCAAATATTCGCAAGCGCGCAGCTTCCGGGCCCAACTGCCGCAACCCGATCCGCGCGGCTGTACCGCCGTTGAAGGCAATCGTGTGCAAATCAGGCAAGCGCTGAACCAGGCTGAGCAGATCACTGCCCTGCGGGTCACGGATCTGGCTGTCCAGACTGCCGCGGCGCTGCGTCGCGGTGATCACGTCCCACAGTCCCACGCGGTGCGCCCGCAGCAGCGCCAAGCGTGCGGGGTAGTCCGCCTCCGCCAGCGGCAAGGCCAAGGCCGCACCCAGCAGCCGCCAAAACTGATTGCGCGGGTAGCCGTAATACTGCTGCGCTTGCAGCGAGGCCACGCCGGGGAAGCTGCCCAGCACCAGCCAACGCGTGTCGGGCGCGACTTGCGGGGCCAAGCCTTGCAAGCGCGGGAGTTCTTCTGCTGCACTGGCCGGCACGAGCTGTCGATCAATCATGGCAAGCAGGCAAGCAGACACGCAGACAAGCGAGGCAAGGCAGCGTGCACATTGGCGCTGGTGATGGCCGCTGTTTGATCCAGCGTCCAGCCGCGCAAGTTGGCCAGGCTCTGGGCAATGCGCGGCAACTCGGCAGGCTCGTTGCGCGATGAGACAAGGGCCGAGCCTTGCTGGGTGCCCAGTTCGGCCCGCTGCGCCGCCGTCTGGTACAGCCACTCCGGCGGCATGTCGGGTGAATCGGTTTCCAGCACCAAGGCACTGGCCGGCGCCGTCTGCGCCAAGCGGCGAATCTGCTGCGAGCGCTCAAATGTCAGCGTGCCGCCAAAGCCGAGCTTGAAGCCCTGCTGAATGAACATCGCGGCCTGCTGCTCACTGCCGTTGAATGCATGCGCAATGCCGCCGCTCACCGGTGTGGCCCGCAAGCCCTTCAGCAACAGATCGGCGCTGCGCCGCACATGCAGAATCACCGGCAGCTGGTGTTTGCGCGCCAGCTTCAGTTGTTCAAGGTAGAAAAACTGCTGGCGTCCGGCGTCCAGGCCGGGTGCAAAAAAATCCAAGCCGATCTCGCCGATCGCCACAAGCCGTGGGTCGCGCGGAGACTGCCCCAGCAACTGATCGAGCCGCCTCAAATCCTGCTCACCGGCCTGCATCACGTAGAGCGGATGAATGCCCAGCGCATAGGCAAAGCGATGCTGGTGAGCCAGCTCACGCACCGCGTCGAAATCAAAGGCCGCCACCGCCGGCAGCACCAGCATGTCGACACCGGCAGCGCGGGCTCGCGCCACCACCGCATCCCGGTCGGGCGCGAACTCCGCCGCGTCGAGATGGCAATGGCTGTCGATCCACATCACGAGATTGCAGAAGTGAGCTGGGCCTACTTGAACACCACCGTGCGGCGGCCATTCATCAGCACCCGGTGCTCCGCATGCCATTGAATCGCCCGCGCCAGCGTCACGCACTCCACATCGCGACCCATGGCCACCAGCTTCTCCGGCGACAGGCTGTGGTCGATGCGCGCCACTTCCTGCTCGATGATCGGCCCCTCGTCGAGGTCCGAGGTGACGTAATGAGCGGTCGCACCGATCAACTTGACGCCGCGCTCGTAAGCCTGGTGATAGGGCCGCGCGCCCTTGAAACTGGGCAAAAAGCTGTGGTGAATATTGATCGCCCGGCCCGACAGCGCTTGGCACAACTCGGGCGAGAGGATTTGCATATAGCGGGCCAGCACCACCAGATCGATCCGGTTCTCCTCGATCACCTCGACGATCTTGCGTTCCTGCGCCCGCTTTTGCTCCTCGCTGGAATTCAACAGCGGAAAGTGATGAAAGGGGATGTTGTGCGAGGCGGCCAGCTGATAAAAGTCCCGGTGGTTGGACACGATGGCCGGAATCTCCACCGCCAAATGCCCGGTCTGGACCCGAAAGAGCAGGTCGTTCAGGCAATGCCCGAGCTTGGACACCAGCAACAGCACCCGCGTCTTGGCCGCAGCCGCCACCAGCACCCAGTCCATTTGCAGCTGGGTCGCCAACGGTTCGAAATGCTGGCGCAGCGCCGCCGCTTCGACGGAAGCCGCACATTCGAATTCGATGCGCATGAAAAAGCGCTGATGGTCGGCATCGCCATGCTGGGCCGAAGTCAAGATATTTCCGCCCTGCGCCAGCAGCAGGCCGGTCACCGCGTGGACGATGCCGGCTTGATCGGGGCAGCTGAGCTTGAGGATGAAGCGCGTGGTGGCCGCAGGTGTTGTTGTCACGGTTGTCACTGTTGTTGCTGTATTCGTCGTCATTTCGTCAGTCACAAAGGTGCGGCGGATTTACCGCTGACCAGGTTCAATTGCGCTTGGCATTGCGCCGCCAGCGTCTGATCGTGGGTGACCAGCACGAAGGCGGTGCCCTGCTCTCGCGCCTGCTCCAACATCAGCTCGAACACCGCTTGTGCGGTGCTACGGTCCAGATTGCCGGTCGGCTCGTCGGCCAGCACACAGGCCGGTTGCGTGACCAGCGCGCGCGCAATCGCCACCCGCTGGCGCTCACCGCCGGACAACTCGGACGGCCGGTGCAACAAGCGGCCGGACAAACCGACGCGTGCCAGCATGGCCGCCGCCACCTCGCGGGCCTGCGGCTGCGGCATGCGGCGTATGCGCAGGGGCATGGCCACGTTGTCGAGCGCGCTGAACTCGGGCAGCAGGTGGTGGAACTGGTAGACAAAACCCAAATGCTGGTTGCGCCAGCGACCCAATTCCGGCTCGCCCATGTCAGCCAAGTTGCGCCCCATCAAGCTGACTCGGCCGGCGCT